>CAZMEG010000070.1:0-10935 GCA_964565205.1 uncultured Cytophagia bacterium | reverse complement strand
GCTTTCTTCTGGGCTTCAATGTTAGCTTTCAACACCTCAAATTTTCTATTTTCCACCTCCTGGACGTTGCGCGCCATGATCTGCTTGGTGGTTTCATCCAGATCGGGTCGCTGTCGGATCTCAGCCACCTTTTCATTAAGTCGTTTCTGAGCTTCAGCCAGAGCCCTCTGAGCTTCCTGCTCCGCCTGTTGTTCTTCTTTGGTTCTTTTTTCGATGAATTTACGGGTCTGTTCTTCCACTTTTTCCAGAGTTCGATGTTTGACACGTTTGTTACGTAAGGAAATAAATGAATCGTCTCCTACCAGTACATCCATACAATTGAGGATGAAATTCACATTATCAAAAATGAGATTGCCAATGGCCTGGCGACGTATCTGGAAAAATTCCTCGGAAATGAAATCCAGGTCAGCAATGGCAATAACATTGATTTTTTTCACCGAATCGGTGGAATCGGAATCGCTGGCCGTGTTAGGACTCTGGATATGTGCCGCCAGAATATAATCTATGCTGGAAGGTCGATGTGGAAAGCCGCGATTCACCAGTTGGATGCCAAAAAAACTCCGCTGAACTAATTGATGGTAATTGGTGATTCCTGAAACAAAACTGGATTTCACCAGCGGAGTGAATTCATAATTTGTTCCTGTTGCTTTGGCGATATGACCGGGAAATAGAAAAACCAGTTCCTGCAATCCGGCACTGGCTGCATGTTCCTGATTGAAGGAGTCAGGATTACCGTTCCCATGGCCAACAAACACCACTTCGGGCGCCAGATGGGCCAGGTCGGGATGTGGATTGTAAGTATCCCAGACCACCTGGGTTTTATACCAGCGAATGCCCAGACTGGAGAGAAATTTTTCGATGTTTCCTTTGGGCTTAGGACGAGGCGCTGAACTGCGCATGAAAGGATTGATGTTAGCCCCGGCCTCCTCTGATGGAGAAAGTCCCACATCGATGAGCACCAGAGGATCAATCAAGAGTAATGTTGGGACTCCTTTTTCAATGTATGCTAACAGATGATCCATTTCTTCTTGAGGGAGGGAAGATGGCAGGGCTACCAGCAATCCATCTACTTTCTCTTTTATGGAATCACGAGCAGAAATTTGTACCACCTCATACTGTTTTTTTAACTCCTCCACCACCGACCAGGGAGGGTTACTCCGCATGGTCTGGAAATCAAATCCACCAAACAGCTTTGCTTCAGTGTTTACCACACCAATTTTTTTGCGCTTCGTACGTGCTACCACACGAATACTGCGGACTAATTCATATTCCACCGGCAAGCCACGGTCAAAAAATGGGATAACCTGCTCTTCAGCCCCGCAGGTAAAAGCTACGCCCATAAATATTGGCGTAATGCTGGTGCGAGCACTGGCCATATTGGGAACTTCCCGTGCCTGGATTCCAAATTTTTCTCGAGCTTCCCGGGCCTGTTCGGTAAAGGGTTCCGTGTCGTTGATGACTACTTCTACTTTGTTACCGGCGATGGCATCAATTTCCTCCAGGAGGCCAATTAAGTTTTCACGAGTCTGAACATATTGCTGGGGAACATTTTTACTGATGTAGGCTTGAATAAAAACCGGGCGATTTTCTGGCAGTTCTTTTAACAATTTTTTCGTTTGAGGAGAAAGGGAATGTAGACCCTCGGCAGTCACATCCAGGCGTATATGCCCCCGGCTAAGAATCACGTTAAAACTGATCACAGCAATTACCAGGGCCACGGCACGCAGCCCCTGATGCACCGACATTTTGAAACCATCGGCTTGCTGGGGCCAGTGGCGCCGTCCAATCAGTATTACATTCAAATAAAGCATGACTCCGGCAAGAGAAATAAAGTAGAGTAACCCGGACAGGCTAACCACACCGCGGGCAAAATCACCAAAATGACCGCGAACGCCCAGAGGAGCCAGTAAATCCCCAAATCCAGAACTGATAACCGAGCCAAACCAATCAATAAAAACAAAAAGAGAACAAAAAATAGCCCCCAGGATAAAGGCAATGGTTATGTTGGAAGTTAAAAGCGAAGCAAACATACCCACAGTAATCAATGCCGCACCGATCAGCCAGTAACCGAAATAATTTCCAAACATCAAGCCTAAGTCAGGACTGCCAAGCCAAAATAACACCAGCACGTGACTCAAAGATAAAATCAGTGAGGCAGAATAAATGGCAAGTGTAGAGAGATATTTCCCCAGAACAACTTCCAGGTCCGTGGCTGGTAAAGTTAACAATAGCTCATCGGTGCCCATTTTATGTTCATCCGCCCACACTCCCATGGTGAGAGCCGGGATAAAGAACAGGAGCAGATAAGGAAAAAAGCTGTTAAGCTGGTCTAAATTGGCGAGATTATTCTGGAAAAAACGATCCGACCAGAAAGCCGCCGCCGCACTCAGGAAAATGAATAGAGTGATAAATACATACCCGGTAGGGTTAGTAAAATAGCGACGTAGATCGCGCTTCACGAGTGCATATACAACCTTAAAATTGATTTTTAAGGCCTCGATTTTAATTGCACCTAAAGGAGTCCTCATGCTTCCTTCTCCTCTGTTTCTGTTTGGATTTGACCATAATTGGTTAAACGATAAAATGGTTCTTCCAGCGAACCATCTTCACGCAATTCATTCGGAGTGCCGTCAAAAACCAGACGTCCATTGTGCACAAACAGTACCCGGTCAGCAACAGCATCCACTTCCTGTAAAATATGGGTGGACAGTAGGATGGTTTTTGATTTACCCAGTTCTTTGATATACTTTCGAAACTCACGAATTTGATTGGGATCCAGGCCTACGGTAGGTTCGTCCATGATTAATACATCCGGATCATGCAGAAGCGCCTGAGCCAGTCCCACACGCTGTCGATATCCCTTGGATAGCTTATCGATGGGGCGCTCCAGAACTTCCTGAATGGAACACTGTTCGGAAATGG
This sequence comes from uncultured Cytophagia bacterium, assembly GCA_964565205.1. Lineage (GTDB taxonomy): Bacteria > Zhuqueibacterota > Zhuqueibacteria > Oceanimicrobiales > CAZMEG01 > CAZMEG01. Next base: position 8,013 of record CAZMEG010000070.1, on the reverse strand, counting down.
TAGCGATTCTTTTCTTCAGCCGATCCCCTTCCAGTCCTCGAGCTTCGCCAAAAAATTGCAAGAGCTCCAGGGGCGTCATGTCTTCATAGAGGGGACCATTCTCCGGAAGGTAACCAAGATGTCTGGAAGCTTCCAGACGTTGCGCATGGACATCCAATCCAGCAATTTTAGCGCTGCCTTCACTGGGAGCTAAAAATCCGGTGAGGATTTTCATGGTTGTGGTTTTTCCAGCTCCATTGGGACCCAAAAAAGCCACGATTTGTCCTTCAGGAATGGCAAAGGTGATATCTTTGATTGCTATGAAAGGACCGTAATACTTACTCAAACCATTCGCTTCAATCATATAATGATTGTCTGGCATATCGCCCTCCCTCATTTAAGGCTATTTAATAACATGCAAACTTAGGTATGAAATGAAATTCAATTGGTAAAAACGCTAAAAAGAGGAGATAGGTTCCTGAAATTTTGAGGGGAAAATCTTGATCGTTTACAGATCGAGGATAGTGACATAAGTTTAGCTTTCAGTCTGCAGTCGACCAGAGTATGTGCCAGATGGGTTGTAATATTTTAATTTATATTTTAATTTTTATCCATGGAGCTCTGTAAAGCTTCCAGAGTCTGTTTAAAAGTTTGATAGGCTTCATCCCCATAGAGACAAAACACCACTTTTTCCAGCCCAGTGTCGCCTTTTAAATAATCAATCGTATTAGACAACATAATTTGAGCACAACGATCCATAGGGAAACCAAATATTCCGGTACTTATCGCAGGAAATGCGATGGATTTCAAATTGTTTTCATCGGCTACTTTAAGACTATTAAGGGTAGCGCTTTTCAGTTTTTCGTCTTCGTTGCCTTCGCCCATGCGCGGTCCCACAGCATGTATTACATATTTGGCTTTTAAATTTCCTCCGGTGGTAATTACCGCACCTCCCACAGGACAGTAGCCTATTTTATTACATTCTGCCTGAATAGCGGGGCCTCCCTTTTTTCGAATGGCACCAGCCACCCCGCCGCCTAATTGCAGTGCTGAATTTGCCGCATTAACAATGGCATCGGTTTCCATTTCAGTTATGTCACCCTGCACAAGCTCAAGTGTTTTGCCTTGAATTTGAACCTGCATAAGCCTTCCTCTTTTTTAGTGTGTTGTGAAAACGGATAGTAAAAATTTCAACAAAAAATTAATTAATTTGTTTAAAAATGTCAATTTTTAAATTTCTTAAATTTCTATGCTGAATATTACTTGCATATTTAATAAGACATTAATACCTTAATTCTATCAGATCTGCATTCTTAAAATCCGCTATGAGTGGTAGTTCAATTTAAAACTTTAAGGGGGAACAATGCAATCCTTACTTCTTTCTGATGAAACAGCTTCCATCTGGCAATCGGAATTTCCTATCCTGCGAAAAAAAATCCATGTGGCGAATTGTTCTCAGAGCCCCCAATCAAAAAGAGTACGGGAGGCTATAAATCAATATCTCAATAGCTGGCGATTGAGTGGGATGGACTGGGATTTCTGGCTGAACAAAGTTGAAAAGGCGCGAAGCCAATTTGCCCGACTCATAAATGCAAGTCCTGAGGAAATTGCTATTTCCACTTCCGCCTCAGAAGCCACTTCTTCCATAGCAAGCGCCCTGCGTTTTTCAAATAAACGAAACAGGATCGTTACAACAGAAGCTGAATTTCCAACAGTCGCTTATGCATGGCTGGCCCTGCAAAAATTTGGTTATGAAGTAAAATTTATCCCGGTTCGTAATGGTAAAATTCATCTGGAAGATTATGAAGCGCTGATTGATGAAGACACCCGGATTGTTTCTGCCACCCATGTTTATTACCTTAACGGGTTTAAACAGGATATTAAATCCATTGTCGACTTGAGCCACCGGTATGGTGCCTGGGTTTTTGTGGATGCTTATCAATCGCTTGGGACCTGCGAGGTGGATGTAAAAGCCCTGGATATCGATATTCTGATCAGCGGGAATCTGAAATATCTTCTTGGCATCCCCGGTATTGCTTTTATATATGTTAAAAAAGAAATTGCCCTGCAATTGGAGCCCACAGTCACCGGATGGTTCGGACAGGAAAATCCCTTTTCATTTAACCCGAAAGTTTTAAATTATGCCTCTAACAGCCGCAGATTTGAAACCGGTACCCCTCCTATTTTAAATGCATTCGCAGCCTATGCGGGCCTGCAAATTATTCATGAGGTAGGAACTCGCCTGATTGAGGAGCGAATTCAGTTTCTATCTAAGTATACTGTCGAAAAAGCTCTTGGGATGAAATTAAATTATGTGGGTCCTGATAAACTGGAAGAAAAGGGGGCTATTACCGCTATTCAGGTATCACAGCCTTATGTAATTGAACAGGTTCTAAAAGAACACAATATTATCGCGTCTGCCCGTGGAAATGTTATTCGTATCGCCCCACATTTTTTCACCACCACTGCCAACATTGATAAGGTCCTGAAAGAATTAAAAAGTATCCTCAATAAAGGTTGATTTTCAGGATAATTATTTAATTCACAGTGGATTAATGGAATACTGAAATGTTGGAATATTGCTGTTCAGTTGTCCACTATTCCATTACCCCAATATTCTACAAGCCTAATCGTACAAATTACGATATGTTGAAAATATTGCTTGTTGGCAAATTATTCAGGGTAATATAACCAGCTTAGTGGATTTTTTCTTCAATTTGTTGGAGAAATTCACGACACTGTTTCTTATGAAACGCATCCATGTGATCTTGAATGGGGAGTTGTAAAGCTGTTTCAAATTCTTTTTTAGCCAATCTCCACTGTTTCATTTTCATATAAGTGATGCCAAGTTCTTTATGATGTTCAATCCAGTCGGGTTTAATTTCGATGGCTTTTTTAAAATATTCAACGGCTTTCTGGAAGCTTGCGGAGGGTAATCCACCGTAGACAATTTTAGCAAAGGTTTTCAAAAACCAGTCTAAACTGGCTATTTCACGATTCCAGCGCCCTAATACATGGTACGCCCCATGATGCCGGGGATCGATTTGCAAAGTTTTTATTGCTTCTTTTTCTACAAGCTTTGAAAGTTCCACTTTTGTTTTACCACCTTCATAGAGTGCTATTAAACCGGATGAAACTGCTAGAAAAAAATGAGCATTGGCCGTATCCGGACAAACCTGCACAGCTTTTTTTGACCATTTTTGAGCTAAATAGTAGTATTGTCTTTGAAGAATTTTATCTGCTTCCTCGCCCAGATTAATGTAAGTCTCCGCGATTTTCCATAAAGCCGTACAATTATTTGGATCGGCCTGGTAGGCTTGCTGATACTTTTTTAATGCCTGGTGAAAATTAAACTCTCTGGCGTAATTATCCCCTTGAAGTAAAAAATCGTTGGTTTGATTAAATGCGGATGAAATTAAGAAAAGAATCCAGAACAGGCTTTTTACCAACCCCCAAAACATTTCATTGCCAGAACAAGACAAGAGTTTAGTCTAAAGAAAGCACCGTTTGCAGGCTCTCCTTGACCTGCTGCATATAACTTTTAGGGAGAGTATTGATTCGTTTTATGATTCTATCTTTTACAATGGTTTTAATAACAAAGGAAAGAATTAATTGATGTTCCCCCAGGTCGACAATTTCTTTGGGGATAAATGTTGCCCCAATTCGTGATCTCGTGGTCTTCTCACTTTTAACCATGGGGCAGACAATGACCGTGTCTAAATTATCATTTACGGTGTCCGAGGAAATAATTAATGCATAACCTTTTTTAGCAACTGTGGGTTTCTCCTCCTCCCCCGCAAGATTTACAAGAACAATATCACCAAATTTAAAATGATTCATACAGGCCAATCTTTATTTTCTAATGCTTTCCACCTCTCTTTTACTTCTTTATGAAAATGATTAAATTTTTTACAGGTTTCAGCCAGTTGGGCATGCCTCTCTTCGCGTAACTTGCTATTTAAATATTCTTCCAGAGCTTCCCTGCCAAACTCTGCCATGGTAATCCCTTTTTTGTTAACCCAGTTCTCAATTTCTTTTCTCAGCTCATTTGGAATGTACATGACAAATCGTTGACTATTCTTGATGCCATTCTTGTTTTTCATACGATGACCACTCCACAGATTTAATTTCATGACTATAAAATTTACTCTGTTTTTTTGTTATACGCTAAAATTTTAAAGATGTTTACAGTTTCACCAACTTTTACTTACATTTTTTTATCGTAATATATTCCCTTATCATTAAAATAATGTTAAAATTTCTTGTTTTTAATTGAGATTTTTGTAATTTAGAAAAAGTGGTGGAGTTCACTTAATTGTCTAGTACTCTTTCAGGCCAATAACTCCTGCTTTTGATTACAAAGGTAGGAGTTTTTATTTATATTATCTCGGGGAGAATGAATTTATGTTTAAAATAATTGTTGTGGGTTTAGGAGGTTTTCTCGGTGCTATCAGTCGTTATATAATTTCGGGGTTCATTTATCGCCTCCTTGGAGATCGGTTTCCTTACGGAACACTTTTTGTAAATGTTCTCGGCTGTTTTTTAATAGGTCTGATTGTAACCATCACGGAAGAAAGATTTTTTGTAAATCCAACGATAAGGATATTTCTTACTGTGGGCCTCCTGGGAGCTTTTACAACCTTTTCAACTTTTGGCTATGAAACTATTGAATTAATCAGACAGGGCAGTCATTTTGCTGCTTTAGCCAATGTAATTTATAGTGTTCTTAATGGATTAGCCGCAGTTTATGTTGGTATGGTTATTGGTCGCCTGTTTTAATTCTTTTTAAATTAAAGGAGCTAAAATGAAAATAGAAGGTGAAGGCAAATTATTGCGTATATTTATCGGGGAAGCAGATCGATACGAAGGGAAGCCTTTATTTCAGGTAATTGTTAACAAAGCACGGCAGGAAGGGTTAGCCGGGGCTACCGTTATACGTGGTTTAATGGGATTTGGCGCCCACAGTCGGATGCACACAGCTAAAATATTAAGACTATCGGAAGATTTGCCTATTATTATCGAAATAGTTGATTCAGAAGAAAAAATTAGAAAATTTGTTCAAGATATCAACGGTATGATTCAGGAGGGTCTCATTACTCTGGAAAAAATCGAAGTTATAACATACCGCAGTCCTGAACAGTAATTTTGTATTTACAATTTGGTTTATTCAGGATTATTGATTGGTTTTACCTTTTTCAGGATATAGAACCACCTTAACAAAATTTTTCTCATTGAAATATTTACGTGCATATTCCTGAACAATTTTTGGGGTAAGCTTTTCCATGAGCTGTCCATAATGAACGATGTCTTCCGGATTTTCATTGTGAAAATAATAGGTATGCAGAATATTTAACCAGAAGTTGTTCTCTTTTAAATTAGTTTCTCGCTCACGTCGTTGTATTTCTTTTACTTTTTTAACATAAGAGTAAGGAATTCCATAAAACTTGAATTTTTTAATTTGATCAAACACAACTTCGGTTAACTCCTCAACTCGATCCGGATCACATGCGAAAGATATGATCAATTGATAGCTTTCCAGAGGATAATGCGAGGGTATGGCCCATACAGATACCCCATAGGTTCCTCCTTTTTCTTCTCGCAGCACCTCACGCAGTCTGATCTGAAAAACGCTGGCCATGGATTGCAAAAGATAGCGATTTTCTCTGGACCATTGAAAAGGCCCGGAAAATATGATTTGAATTCGACTCTTTGGTTCCAAACCTTTCCAAACCGTTTTTTCAATTACGCCTTTAGGCGGTCGAATACCCACATCACGCCAGCTTTCTTTTCGATTTTTAGCCGGTAAACTACCGAGATAGGTTTCTACAAATGGGCGAATTTTTTTCAGAGTGAAATTGCCCACTAAAATGAAAGTAAAGTCACTGGCATCGGCAAATCGATCTTGATAAAATTCAAAAGATTTGCGCAAATCCATTTTTTTTATTAATTCAAGAGACCATGGTTTGCTACGTGGATGATACTGCGCCATAGTAACCTGAATGGTGTCCTGAAAGGCAGCTTCCGGACTGGCATGTCGATTAGCAATAAAATCCTTTAGACGGTTCTTATAGGAAAGAAATGCTGTGCTATCCACACGGGGTTCGGTGAAATACAGATAAATTAGCTTAAACATGGCCTCAAGATCCCGGGGTGCCGCACCGCCGGACATCCCCTCTTCGAGGCTACCAATCCATGGTGAAACACGTACGGCTTTTCCGGCTAATTTCTTTTCCAGAGTAATACGATCAAACTTGCCCACCCCGCTTTCATTAATAATAGAGGTGGCCGTTCGCGCCGGAATAAAATCTTCATCCGGGGCCAAAGAATGTCCCCCCGGACTGAAGGCCTCAAATAGAACTTCGTCATTCTTAAAATCTGTGGGTTTCAACACGACCCGAACTCCATTGGATAGTTGCCATTCGGTGACATCAACTTCTGGATAATAAGTTTCTTTGACCACCTTTCCCGGTTGAGGTGGCTTTGCCAGTAAAGGAATATCTGATGTAACATCCGCATAGGGTTTGATTATTTCATTTTGTGACTTCTCAAACACCGCACGAATTTCTGCTTCAGTTGGAATATGCAGACCGGGTTTCTCCGGGGCGTTGACCATTACCACACGATTATGGTCGGTGATCCAGGTCCTGGCCAGGGCATTGATTTCATCAAGTTTTATCTTGGGTAAATATTTTTTATGCAGCTTATACTCATATTCCACACCAGGGAAGGGTTCACCGGTCAGAAAATTTCGGATGTATTCCGCTGCATAAACACTGGATTCGGTTTTATCTCTTTCATTAAACGCAATCTCCATACCACGTAAAAGTTCGGCTTTTTGACGCTGAAGCTCGGTTTCTGTAAAACCATACTTTTTTAATCGAAGGGCCTCGGTAAGCAAAGTTTCCAGACCTCGTAGAATTCCGTTCTCTTTGACCACAGCCCCTAAAATATAAAATTCTTTTGCTCGAACTATCTGACTTTTGTTAGAAAAGGCAAAGATAAAAGGAGGATCACTGGACGATCGAATTAATTCGGAAAGACGGGCATTAAACATACCATTGAAAAGGATTTCGCGTATTAAGTTTAAATAATCCGCAATCGTTTTATCTTCGTGTACATCCTGCTTAAAATAGATACTGACACTGGTACTGGTGGCTTCCGGATCGGTGGCAATGGCAAATAAGGTTTCCTGATGATCTGGTACAGGATATATCTTTCGGACTTTTGGCTTCCTGGGAGATTTTAAATGTGCAAAATGTTGAACGATGAGTTCCAGGATTTTTTGTGAGTCAAAATCCCCTACGGCAATCACCGCCATTAAATCCGGCCGGTACCAGTCTTTATAAAATTTGCGCAACTCTTTTGCTTGAACTTTTTCCAGAATCTCTTTTTTTCCAATGGGTAGACGATCAGCATATCGGGAATTTTTGAATAAAACAGGAAATTGTTTATCGCGCATTCTCGCCATGGCGCCTCTCCCAAGTCGCCACTCTTCAATGACGACTTTGCGTTCCTTTTCAACTTCTTCTTTATCAAATGTGAGCAAATGTGCCCAGTCCTCGAGAATCTGAAATGCGGTGGTGATAATTTCTGCTCTGTCCGTGGGAATTTGCAACATGTAAACGGTCTCATCAAAACTGGTGTAGGCATTAATGTCCGGCCCAAACCGCATACCAATGGATTCCAGATAATTGACAATTTCCTGCTTGGCAAAATGTTTGGTGCCATTGAATGCCATGTGTTCAACAAAATGGGCAATCCCTCGCTGATCATCTTCCTCCAGAATGGAACCCACATTTACAACCAGGCGCAATTCGGCTCGATTTTCTGGCTTATGATTTTCACGTATGTAATATTTTAGGCCATTCTCTAACTGCCCCACTTTTACATGGGGATCCACGGGTAAAATTTGTTGTAAATCGCTAAGCTGCTGAGCTGATAATTGGGAGCTACCGGTTACAATTAAATAAAGACAGGTAAAAACAACCCATAAAAGCTTTTTCCCTGGCATAAATTTCTCCTTAAACTTTATAT
>CAZMEG010000069.1:0-10981 GCA_964565205.1 uncultured Cytophagia bacterium | reverse complement strand
AGATATAGCGACTTAGATAAAGAACAAACAATTCCTTTAAAAGCTCATTTTGAAACAACATAATGCGTGAACCTATACTCATAGGCAACGGACAGGGTTTCTGGGGGGACAGCATCGATGCCCCCATAAGATTAATCCAGGGCGGTGAGATTCATTATGTGACTCTGGATTACCTCGCAGAAGTCACCATGTCTATCATGCAAAGGCAGAAGCAACGCGATCCCAATCGTGGGTATGCCACCGATTTTGTGGATTTAATGCGCGAGATTTTGCCTATCATTCTTGAACGAGATATTAAAGTCATTGCCAGCGCGGGCGGAGTGAATCCCGGTGCCTGTCGTCAGGCGGTATTTGCGGTGGCACGTGAATTGGGCCTGCGTGGCTTAAAGATCGGCATTGTGGAGGGCGACGATATTTTGCACCGCCTTCCCGAACTCATGGATATGGGGATTGAATTCAATCACCTGGATACAGGGGAGCCGCTTACTCCACTGCGAGATCGGGTTTTGTCGGCCAATGTTTACATCAGTTCATTTGCCATTGCTGAAGCTCTGGAAAAAGGTGCGCAGGTGATTATCACCGGTCGTGCTACCGATCCTGGCCTGGTACTGGCGCCCATGATTTATGAATTTGGCTGGAAAGAAGACGATTGGGACAGACTCGCAGCAGGGACCGTAGCCGGGCATATACTGGAATGTGGCGCGCAGGCCACCGGTGGTAATTTCACTCGCTGGTGGGAAGTTCCAGATTTTGCCAACATCGGTTACCCGATTGCTGAAGTTTATAACGATAGCACTTTTTACCTCACCAAACACCCCAATACAGGTGGCATGGTGACAGTAGATACGGTGGCTGAGCAAATTGTTTATGAAATGGGTGATCCGAAAAATTACATTTCTCCTGATGTCCGTGTGGATTTTACCACCATTCAATTGGAACAGGCCGGCAAAGATCGGGTGAAAGTCTGGGGAATTAAAGGTTACCCGAAAACCGATAGCTACAAAGTTTCCATCAGTTACCACAAAGGTTATAAAGCCTCAGGAACCCTGACCATCAGTGGGCCCGATGCTTATGAAAAGGCCAGAAAATGTGCTGAAATTGTCTGGGAAAGACTACGTAACGCTGGCTGTACGTTTGAAGATACCAATACCGAATATCTCGGGGTAAATTCGTGTCATGATGGCATTGTCTCCATACCGGAACAAATCAATGAGGTGGTGTTGCGGCTTGCTGTTCGTGATTCCGATCCGGAAAAAGTAGCACGCTTTGGTAAGGAATTGGCGCCGCTGGTCACCAATGGTCCACCGGGAGTTACCGGTTTTGCCGGAGGACGCCCCAAACCCCAGGAAGTGGTGGCTTTCTGGCCGGCCCTCATCGACAAGCAACTGGTGCAAACTCATGTGACAGTTGAGGAGGTGGCCTGATGAAAAAGATTCAACTTCGAGAAATTGCCCACGCCCGTTCCGGGGATAAAGGCGATAATACCAACGTAGGGTTACTGGCATACAGCCCGGAGGCCTATGAGATCATCAAACGAGAGGTAACACCAGAACGCGTGAAGGCTCATTTTAAGGATATCGTAAAGGGAGAGGTGGTGAGATATGAATTGCCCAATTTACTGGGATTTAACTTTATTCTGCACGACTCTCTTGGCGGTGGGGGTAGCGAGAGCCTGCGCAACGATGCTCAGGGTAAGACGCATGGACAGGCTCTTTTACTCATGGAAATTGAAGTACCCGATGACTTTGAAATTAAACCACGGAAGGTATTATGAACCATAAATATTCTACCGAAGAAACTTTAAAACGATTACAAGAACTTAGTAGCGAATTGGATTATAATTCAGATAGCCTGGCTATTATTCTGGCCGCAGGACATGGGAAACGCATTAAATCAGAAACCTCCAAAATGTTACACCAGGTGTGGGGCGTACCTACCGTTGTGCGAGTTTCAGAAGCTGCACGAAAAGGATTAAACTCTCCCAATCAAATCGTTGTGGTGGGCATTAAAGCTGTGGAAGTTGCGGAAGCACTCGGTAAAAATGAGCATCGACTTTTTGTATTTCAAAAAGAACAAAGAGGAACCGGCGATGCTGTTCGAACTGCACTGGATGCCATCCCCCAAAAAGATTTTCCCTGGAACATTTACATTTTTCCGGGTGACATGGGACTCCTGGATGCCGAAGCCGTTGCCCATTTTAAAGAGGAATTCCTCCGAAATCCCTGTAACATGATGGTGCTTACTGGAATTTACGAAGGTGATCCCAGGTTGAATTATTATGGACGAATCATACGAGTTCCTGAACGAGATGTGGAGGGTAACTCTTCTGGAGAAGATTTTAAAAATGTTATTGAAATCAAGGAACATAAAGATATTCTGGCTTTAAATGATGAAGAACCTTATCTGGTGAAATATAAAGGCAGAACTTATGCTTTCAGCAAAAACGATTTGATTCAAATATCGGAATTTAATACGGGGGTGTATGCATTTAAAGCGGCGGGTTTATTTAAACATATTCAACAATTAAAAGCAGATAATGTACAACGAGAGTTGTATGTTACAGATTTAATCAGTATATTTAACCAGCATGGCTTAAAAGTTTGTGCCACAGTTGCTAAAGATAACCGTAGCGTGCTGGGATTTAATGTGAAGAGCGTGCTTAAGGAAATGGAAGAAATTGCACGTGAAAGGGTTTATGAAAAACTTAAAGATATCATCACTATTGAAGATAAAGACGATTTTTTCATTGCTGATGAGGTGGTGGAGCAAATCATAGAAATGGATCGAAAAAACGCTCCGCTGGACATCGTTATTGGTAAAGGCGTTCATATCGGTAGAAATGTGAAATTGAATAAAGGGGTGCAGATTAAAAATCATGCCTACCTGTCCGGAAATATTATTCTCGGCGAAAGGGTGCGCATCCAGGAGAATGTTCATATATCCACTTATGAGCACCAGACTATGAAAATTGGTAACAACTCTGAAATTTTCAAGGGTGATATCATTAAAGGAAATCTGGAAATTGGTGAAGATTGTAAGATCGAATCCAGTGTGAATATGACCGGTAGTGATGAATTCCCCACTCGCATTGGAAATAATGTATTGATTAAAGGGACTTCCTACATTTTTGGCAGTATAATTGAAGATGATATTTACATTGAACATTCGGTAATTAAATGCAAGCATGTGGAAAGAACTCTGCGGAAAGATGGGACAGTGCAACCTATTCGATATGTGTTGCCTCTGCCGGAGGGTCTGGATTCCATTAAGGATTTACCCCATAAGCCATCCGAGCAGGCCTTGCGCGATGTTTTTGGTATTCGAAAACCTTCAAATAAAAACTAAAAATTTTTTTGAGCATGGATTTTCAATTCATTGATTACAAAATTAAGGATTATATAGCCTGGTTGAATATAAATCGGCCGCCTGTCAACGCCCTCAACCGTGATTTAGTAAATGAAATTGCTCAGGTAGCCGAGCTTGTCGAGAAGGATGTAAACCAGAATAAAGTACGTGTGGCAGTCATCACTGCGTCGGGCAAATATTTTTGTGCCGGGGCAGATTTAAAAGAACGGATTGGGATGCCAGAGGAAGAGGTGGCTCCTACCGTACGAAATATTGGAGTGGCATTTAATAAAATTGCGGCTATTTCCGTACCTACCGTTGCTGCCATGCAGGGGAGTGCTTTCGGAGGTGGTTTTGAACTGGCCCTGGCAGCGGATATTCGCATACTGGTTGAAACGGCTCAGGTTGGTTTGCGGGAAACCGCCCTGGCTATTATTCCAGGCGCCGGTGGGACTCAACGCCTGACTCGACTCATCGGTCCCAGCCGGGCGGTATGGTGGATAACTTCGGCCCGTTTATTTTCAGCTCAGGAGGCACTGGAACATGGCGCCGTCAACCTTGTGGTTAAAGAAGACGAATTAACCACAAAAGTCTCAGAAATAGCCACCGAAATCGCTAAAAATGGTCCCTTAGCCGTACGCCAGGCTAAAAGAGCGATTTATCAGGGGCTCGATAAGAGCCTTGCAGAAGGGCTGCAAATTGAATTTGAATGTTACAAAAAAATCATCCCAACAGAGGACCGTTTAGAAGGGCTGGCCGCTTTTAGGGAAAAGCGTCAACCACAATATAAAGGAAAGTAATAATTAAGTAGAGGAGCCTACATGGATTTCACCGAAGAACAATTAATGTTGCGCGATACAGTAAGGGAATTTGCTGAAAATGAGATTGCTCCCAGAGCTTCTGAATGGGAGGAAAAAGGTGAATTCCCACTGGACATTATGAAAAAAATGGGCGAACTGGGAATGCTGGGCATTCCTTTTCCTGAAGAATACGGGGGCGCCGGCATGGATACGTTGAGTTTTGCTCTCGCCCTGGAAGAAATTGCCCGCGTTTGTGGGTCTACCTGTTTAAATGTTGCTGCTCATACTTCATTGTGTGCTATGCCTATTTACTTATTTGGTACTGAAGAGCAAAAAAAGAAGTACCTCCCGCCCTTAGCTACAGGTGAAGCACTGGGGAGTTTCTGTTTAACCGAACCCGCTTCCGGGTCTGATGCCGGGGCTGCCAAAACTACGGCCATAGATAAGGGTGATCATTTCATTTTAAATGGTAGTAAAAGTTTTGTAACCAATGGCGGCGTGGCCAGCACTTATGTGGTGTTTGCCAAAACTGACCCGGAGAAAGGTAAATACGGTCTTTCCGCATTTATTGTTGAGCGAAATTTTGAGGGATTTATCATCGGCAAAAAAGAGCAGAAGCTGGGTCTCAATGCCAGCGATACCCGAACCATTTCTATTGAAAATTGTAGAGTGCCGAAAGAAAATTTACTGGGCGAGATTAACCAGGGCTTCAAAGTTGCCTTAATAACCATAGATGGGGGGCGCATTGGCATTGGTGCTATGGCCGTGGGAATTGCGCAGGGAGCAATGGAAAAAGCCGCTGCTTATGCAAAAGAACGCGTAGCCTTTGGTAAACCTATTGCCGAATTTCAGGCTATTCGCTGGATGCTGGCCGATATGGCCACGGAAATTCATGCAGCCCGTCTCATGGTGCACCATGCCGCTCGTTTACGGGATGCTGGTAAACCCTATACGAAGGAGGCTTCCATGGCAAAGTTGTTTGCCTCTGAAATGGCCATGCGTGCTACCAAAAATGCCATCCAAATTTTCGGCGGCTACGGATTCTGCAAAGATTACCCCGTGGAACGCTACTGGCGTGATGCCAAACTAACAACCATAGGAGAAGGCACCTCTGAGATTCAACGGATGGTTATTTCTCGTGAAATATTAAAAGAATTTTAGGGTAAACTTATGAAATTTGGTGAATTTGAATTATTTGTTTTGAGTGATGGATTGTTCAAGCTGGATGGTGGGGCCATGTTTGGTGTGGTTCCGAAAGTGCTCTGGGAAAAAACCAATCCGGCTAACGGTTCCAATCGGATTCTTCTGGGTTTAAATTGCCTGTTGATAAAAACTCCCACGGATTTAATTCTGGTAGATACAGGCATTGGCTGGCATTATGATGAAAAATTTGCCAGCATTTATGGCATCGATAAGTCAACCGATTTGATTAAAAGTCTGGATGAACATGGCTTTTCACCCCAGGATATTACCAAAGTAATTTTAACGCATCTACATTTTGATCACTGTGGTGGAAATGTTTATAAAAACCAGGAAGGCTCGTTAAGCCCCACATTCCCCAATGCCATTTATTTGGTTCAAAAAGGCGAGATGGAATATGCAAAAAATCCAGACCCACGTAGCAAGGGGAGTTATCTCGCTCACACCTGGGAACCTGTGGAAGCCAGCGGACAACTTCAATTAATCACCGGCAATCAAGAAATTGTCCCTGGTGTGGAAGTCTTTGTCACAGGCGGCCATACGCGTGATCATCAAATAGTCATCATACGTAGTGGAGAACAAGTTGCATGTTTTCTGGCAGATCTGGTACCCACAAGTTCGCATTTAAAGACACCTTATGTCATGGCTTATGACCTGTATCCGAAGACCACTATGGAAATGAAGGAAAAAATTTTGAAACAGGCCACGTCTGAGCACTGGTTGCTATTTTTTGAACATGCACCAAGGATAAAAGCCGGTTATATTTATGAAAAAGAGGGTAAACCCTATCTGGAAAAAGTGGAAATTACCTAAAAATTTTCAATAAATTGAGGTGAAATCATGGCAGAATTAAATGAAGTGGTCATTGCCAGTGCGTGTCGAACACCCATCGGATCTTTCAATGGCAGTTTAAGCTCCTTAAGTGCCCCACAACTTGGTAGCATTGTAATTAAAGAGGCGTTGCGTCGTGCTGGCATTTCAGGCAAGGATGTTGACGAAGTCTATATGGGCGAAGTACTTACCGCCGGTGTTGGTCAGGCACCAGCCCGACAGGCTTCTATCTGGGCAGGAATTCCTAAGAATGTTCCCTGCACCACCATTAATAAGGTTTGCGGCTCCGGAATGAAAAGCGTGATGCTGGCGGCGCAGGCTATCATGCTCGGCCATGCGGAAATTATCGTTGCCGGTGGTATGGAAAGCATGTCCAATGCACCCTATCTTCTGGACAAAGCTCGCACCGGGTATCGATTGGGCCATGGACAATTGATTGATAGCATGATTAAAGATGGTCTCTGGGATGTATACAATGACTTTCATATGGGGAATGCGGCCGAGTTATGTGCGCGCGAATGTCAGGTTCCCCGGGAAGCCCAGGACGAGTTTGCTATTGAATCTTATCGTAAAGCTTTGTGCGCTCAAAAACAGGGCGATTTTAATGAAGAAATTGTACCGGTGGAAGTGGATCTTGGGAAAAAGGGAAAAATCACGGTCACCGAAGATGAAGAACCGAAGCGAGTGAATTTTGAAAAAATCAAAACTTTGAAACCGGTATTTGAAGAAGATGGAACGGTGACGCCGGCTAACGCTTCCAGCATCAACGATGGAGCGGCTGCCTGCGTAGTGATGTCTGCCAAACGTGCCCAGCGCCTGGGTATTCAACCCCTGGCACGGATTGTTGCGCAGGCTTCAACCGCCAAGGACCCAGAATGGTTCACAACGGCTCCGGCTGATGTAATCAAACTCATTCTGGATAAGGTCAATCTCACCCTGGATGATATCGACCTTTTCGAAATCAACGAGGCCTTTGCCGTGGTGAATTTAGCTGTTGGCAAAGAATTGGGCCTGGACATGAATAAGGTCAATGTGCATGGTGGTGCTGTTGCTCTGGGACATCCTATTGGTGCCAGTGGTGCCCGCATTCTGGTGACACTACTCTATGCTATGAAGCGCTACAACAAAAAGCGCGGCCTTGCGGCTATATGTATTGGTGGTGGGGAAGCGACTGCGGTGATTGTGGAGCGGTAAGAAAGTTTTATTTTTTACCAAAAAATGAAAGTAATTGAACGTATTCGAAATGCTGTTCGTAATGATAAATATCGTGTTACCGCTCATGCAAATGAAGAAATGTCAGAAGATAATATGGAGATTCATGACATTGAAAATATAATATTAAGTGGGAAAATTATTAAAAAATACACCCATGATCCTCGAGGCACACGGTATAAGATATTGGGAAAAACAACAGATAACCGAGAAGCTTTTGTTATTTGCAGGTTTTTAGAATCAGGAATTTTACTTGTTATTACAACTTTTGTTAGGGGTAAATAAAAAGATGAGAAAAACAATGTTAAAAGATCGTTGTGAATATTGTGAGGGAGAATTAATACAGCGAAAAGTGCGAACAAAGTTTCATTTTAAGGGGGAAACAATATATATTGATAATGTACCTGCTTGGGTTTGTAACAGATGTAGTGAACAATATTTCGATGCTCCTGTGTACAAACGCATGGAGGAAATTGCTAAAAAACGAGAACAAATTAATAAAACTATTTGTTTTCCTTTAGCCGATTATGTAGAAGAATAGCAAGGAAAGTTCAATAAAATGTTAAAAGTTTAAGCTAAAAAATAAAAAATGGAAATCAAAAACGTCACAGTAATAGGCGCTGGCACCATGGGCAATGGTATTGCTCATGTGTTTGCTTTAGCTGGTTATGAAGTCACCCTGGTGGATGTTCAACAGGAATTTTTAGATCGAGCCCTGAACACCATTAAAAATAATTTACAACGCCAGGTTAAAAAGGGAAGCATTCAACAATCACAAGCCGATCAGGCCTTACAACGAATTCGAACTTCTCTAAAAATAGAGGATGCACAAACCAGTCAACTGGTGGTAGAAGCAGCACCAGAAGATGCGAACCTTAAAAAAGATATTTTTCGCAAACTGGACGAAATCTGTCCGGCTGAAACCATCCTGGCTACCAACACCTCCTCTATTTCTATTACCGAAATTGCTGCAGCTACCGGTCGTCCCGATCGGGTGGTTGGTATGCATTTCTTTAACCCGGTGCCGGTTATGCAATTGATCGAAGTCATTCGCGGATTGGCCACCTCTGATACCACCTTCGATCTGATTATGGAATTGGGAGAAAAATTAGGTAAAACGCCGGTAGCTGTGAATGACTACCCTGGCTTTGTTTCCAATCGTGTTTTGATGCCCATGATTAACGAAGCCATTTATTGTCTAATGGAAGGTGTGGCAGAGAAAGAAGCCATTGATACGGTGATGAAATTAGGCATGGCCCATCCTATGGGTCCCCTCACATTAGCCGATTTCATAGGCCTGGATGTATGCCTTAATATCATGGAAGTTTTACACCAGAAACTGGGTGACGATAAATACCGTCCCTGTCCCCTGTTAAGGAAAATGGTGGCAGCTGGACATCTCGGCCGAAAAACCGGCAAAGGATTTTATGATTATTCTTGATTGAGAAAATTTAAAGAGGTTAAAATGGATTACATCCTTACTCCAAAATCCAACACAGTATTTAAACACCAAAACCAATGAGGGCTTTATGGATTTTTTATTAACAGAAGAACATAAAATGGTCCAGCAAACGGCACGAGAATTTGCTCAGAATGAAGTAGCAAAGGATGCGGCAGAGAGAGACAGGCTGGAGAAATTTCCCGAACATCATGTGAAGAAAATGGCTGAACTGGGTTTTATGGGTATGATGGTATCCCCTAAATATGGCGGTGGTGGCATGGATACCCTCAGCTATGTACTGGTTCTGGAAGAACTGGCCAAAGTAGATGCCTCAGTGGCAGTCATCTGTTCGGTAAACAATTCTCTGGTTTGTTTTGGTATTGAAGCTTATGGTACAGAAGAAATGAAACAGAAGTACCTGATACCTCTGGCAAAAGGTGAGAAATTGGGAGCCTTCTGTCTTTCAGAGCCAGGGTCAGGTTCAGATGCGGCGGCTATGAAATCTACCGCCGTTCTTAAAGGAGATCATTATATTCTGAATGGGACAAAAAATTTCATCACAAATGGAATGTATGCTAATTACTATATCATGACGGCTCTTACCGACCCTTCTGCTGGACATAAAGGGATCAGCGCTTTTGTGGTTGAACGCGATTTTCCAGGTTTTCGTGTGGGCAAAAAGGAAAAGAAGCTTGGTATTCGCAGTTCAGATACGGTTTCCATTATCATGGAAGATTGTGTTGTACCCAGGGAAAATCTTTTAGGTAAAGAAGGCGAGGGTTTTAAAATTGCCATGAAAACACTGGATGGCGGGCGCATTGGTATTGCCGCTCAGGCCCTGGGAATTGCGCAGGGTTCCCTGGATGCAGCGATAAAATATGCCAGAGAACGCATACAATTCGGGCAACCAATTGGTCAATTTCAAGCCATCCAATTTATGCTTGCCGATATGGAGACGCGCATAAATGCAGCCCGACTGCTGACCTTTCAGGCCGCCTGGAAGAAGGATCAGGGGCAACCCTTTACATTGGAAGCCTCTAAAGCCAAGCTCTTTGCATCCGAAACTGCCGTGGATTGTGCTACCAAAGCCGTGCAAATTTACGGGGGTTATGGATATTTAAAAGATTATCCAGTTGAACGCTTCATGCGCGATTCAAAAATTACGGAAATTTACGAAGGCACTTCCGAGATCCAAAGGTTGATTATTGCCCGTCATCTTTTGAAAGATTAAGCAATCTCGTATTTTTCATTAAAAATCGGAGGAAAGTTATGGCTGAATTTTTAGAAAATGGCAAGATATGGTTTAATGGGAAAATGGTAGATTGGTGGGAGGCCAAAATTCATGTCATGTCGCATGTATTACATTATGGCTCTTCTGTTTTTGAAGGATTTCGTTGTTATAAAACTGTACACGGGCCGGCTATCTTTCGCTTACAGGATCATATTAAAAGGTTGTTTAATTCGGCAAAAATTTATCGTATGAAAATACCTTTTTCACCGGAGGTGCTTGAGCAGGCCTGTGTGGATATCGTCAAAATTAATAATCTCGAGGAGGCTTATATTCGTCCCATTGTTTATCGCGGCTATGGGAGTCTGGGGGTGGATCCAGGTAAAACCCCCATTGAGGTGGCAATTGCAGCTCTCACCTGGGGTAAATATCTGGGTGAAGAGGCTTTGGCCACCGGTGTGGATGTGCGCATTTCTTCGTGGAATCGTATGCGTCCTAACACGTTTCCGGCTATTTCAAAATGTGGGGCTAATTATATGAACTCACAACTGGTGAAACTCGAAGCCAAAGCCGATGGTTACATAGAAGGTATTTGTTTGGATGCCCAAGGTTATGTCAGCGAAGGAAGTGGTGAAAATGTGTTTTTAGTACAAAATGGCAAGCTTTATACACCGCCATTATCGGCTTCTATTTTACCGGGTATAACAAGAGATTCGGTGATGGTGCTGGCTAAAGAACTGGGATATGAGGTAATTGAAACTAATATTCCAAGAGAAATGTTATATATTGCAGATGAAGTTTTCTTTACAGGCAGTGCAGCCGAAATCAGTCCGATTCGTTCCATTGACCGAATTATTATTGGAGAAGGTAAAAGGGGCCCAATTACGGAAAGATTACAGAAACACTTTTTTGGTATTCTGGCTG
>CAZMEG010000068.1:0-11279 GCA_964565205.1 uncultured Cytophagia bacterium | reverse complement strand
GCATTGTCACGGCACCGGTGTCGCCTCTGGGACAGGATACGCATGTTAAGACCAGATATGCCACAGCAGTGGCGCTGCCCACCAATATGCCTGTGGATACCCGCCGCGTTTACCGACCGGAAAATCTGGAGCAACCCATTCATCCTCTTTACAGCTATGCGTACATTACCGACAGGTATGAAGGTTTAATCCTGGTGGATGTCATGAATCTGGTGGATGGCGACCCCCGTAACAACTTCCTGAAACGGGACGTTACTTTTAATCCAGATGGCATTTTGGATGGTGCCGTGAATCTGACGGTTGCAGGGCATTATGTGTATATTTGCTGCGATGCTGGCCTGGTTATTGTTAGCGTGGATGATCCGAAAAATCCGAAGGTGGTGGCACAGGTCCCGGCTCCGCAAATAAAAAATCCAAAAGCGGTGGCGGTGCAGTTCCGTTATGCTTTTGTGTGCGATGAGGAAGGTGTCAAAGTTATCGATATTACATTTCCTGAAAAACCAAGATTTGTTGAAAATAACCTCATACCTTTACAGGAATGTTACGATATCTACGTGGCCAGAACCTATGCCTATGTAGCTGCCGGCTCAGAAGGTCTGGTCATCATCGATGTAGAAAATCCGGAGCGAATGTTCATAGAGCAAAAATTTACAGCCAATGGCCAAATTAATGATGCCCGTGGTGTAAAAATTGGTTCCACGGATGCCAGCGTTTTTGCCTATGTGGCCGATGGCAAAAACGGATTGCGGGTCATTCAATTAACCTCACCTGAGACGGTGGGGTATCTGGGTTTCAGCCCCAAACCCTATCCGGTATTAATTGCCAGCAAAAAAACACACGGGCCGGCCCTGGCCATTTCCAAAGGTCTGGATCGGGATCGCGCCGTAGATGAAAGTGGCCATCAGGTGAGCATCTTTGGGCGCCTGGGCTCCCGTCCCTTTACTCTGGAAGAAATGCAGAAATTCTATCTTAAAAATGGCAAAATTTACCGGGTAACCGATGATGGTGAGGTCATCTATGAAAATTAATTGTGAATTATTCGGATAAAAAAATCAGGGAAAATTGAAATATGTTACCTTTAAAATTATATCTCCCTCTGACCTTTGTGATTACCTTATTTGCAACTCCCTTGCTGGGACAGTACAAGACCCTTGGACCCGGGAGCTGTGGCTTGGGACAAAATAATTGTCACGCCAAGGAAAATCGATGGTGGAAAGACGATGCTCATAAGGAGACCATCGAAACCCTGTATGATGATCTGGAAACAGCGCAAAAATATGCTGAGCTCTCAGGCGTGGGGGCAGACAATCTTTTTAAAGGCAACACCAACTGTATGAGATGCCATGGTACGGTGATTTCTGGTAACGAAAACAACGATGTGGATGACGGAGTGAGCTGTGAAAGATGTCATGGTCCAGGCAGTGGTTACAAAGACCCTCATACTGAAGGCGATCCTGCTCTGGGAGTTAAGCGCCCCGGATATATTAAAGCACTCAAACTGGGCCTTGTAGAGTTGAAAAATTTACAAACTCGCGCCACCACCTGTGTGCGATGCCATTACATCACCGATCAGAAAGTGCTTGCGGCTGGTCATTCCAGTGGCGCTCGATTCAACTATATCAAAGGTATTAAAGATGTGGCTAAACACTGGGATCGACCACCCAACAAAAAAGACCTGGACAAAGCTCCTTTTAAAAAGGCCATGAAAGCCAAAGGGCCGGTGAAAATAATTGCCAAGGCTCCACCTCCGCCTCCAAAGAAACAACCGGGCAACACCCCCCCAACAAACCCAAAACCGCCAGCTACCAGAAGGGTAGCAAGAAGAGCGCCCACTCCGCCAGCACCGCCACCTCCTCCACCGGCAGACCCATTCTTTCCGTTAAAAGCCAAAGGCCCCATCACTCTCGAGCCGTTCCCGGCCATCAGTGATAGTGCAACCGTAGACCAACTTCTGTTAATCATTAAAAAACGGTTGGAATTACTCTATCAAAAAGTCAGGAGCCCAAAATGAGTGTAGAAGCCAATGTAAACATGCAACCTACCATGGTAAAGCGAATGGAGCAGTACAGGGATCGCTGGACCTCCTATGGTGCCAATACGGGGATTCTCAATATTTCCGAAAAACTCTCACCCGCTGAATTAAAAAAGTACCCAATCTTTAAAGATTATGACGACAAATTTCTGGAAAAAATCAGCCCGGATATCTCTCTTGTGACCTGGAAAAAAGATGCTGTGCTCTTTGAAGAGGGTTCCTATATCGATCTGGCATTTTTTTTAATTAAAGGCAAAGTACAAATCTATTTAAGTGGCGTGGCAAAAGAAAATTTACTGAATCAACCCATATTTAACCTGTCACGAACCATAATGGGAAAACAGGTAACTCCAGTACCCGGTCCCAAAGAAGAACAAGATATGGGACAAACGGTGTTTCAAACCCAAATAAAAAAGCAATCACGCAGCTCTACTGACATCACCTTTCTCTCTACACTGGATGTAAATTTGCCCCCTACGGGTATACTGGTACTGGAAGAAGGTGAAATCTTTGGCGAAATTGGAGCTCTCAGCGGCTGGCCCCAGTCTGTTACAGCCAAAACCCTGACGGATTGCGAATTGCTACAAATAAGAGTCCCTGCCCTGCGACAGATGAAACGCAAATCCAAAAGTTTAAAAGCGCGTCTGGATAAACTTTATCGTGACCGAGCCCTGTTTGCCCAACTCAAAAGCACTCCGCTATTCCAAAAATGCGAAGACGCCTTTATCGAATCGCTAAAAGAAAAAGTTGAACTTATTTCCTGCGAAACCGATGAAATCATCATGCAAGAAGGCCAACCTGTAGATGCCTTGTACATGGTCCGCTCCGGTTTCGTCAAACTTCAGCAAAGAATGGGGGAAGGGAATATCGTGGTTTCCTATCTGTCGAAAGGTATGACCCTGGGAGAAATTGAGCTTTTGAATCCCGATTTAAAGGGTGCTCATTTTACCGCTACTTCTGTTGAGAACACGGAACTGGTTAAAATCAATAAAAATGATTTTAAGAATATCCTAAAAAGGTACCCCGACATCGAAAAAATGCTATGGGAATATGCGGTCGCCCGCATTAAAGAAGCCGGATATAATCGGAAAAATCTTGCCCGCTCAGAATTCATTGAAACAGCGCTCATGGAGGGCCTGGTAGAAGGTAACAGTATTCTGGTGATCGACCTGGAAATTTGCACCCGCTGTGACGATTGCGTGCGAGGCTGTGCAGATACGCATGGCGGGATTCCCAGATTTGTACGCGAGGGTGAGAAATATGAAAACCTGCTTATCACCAGAGCCTGTTACCACTGTGAGGATCCCCTTTGCCTCATCGGCTGTCCAACGGGAGCCATCCGCCGGGCAGGTATTGGCGAGGTGGTGGAAATCGATGATCGCCTCTGTATCGGTTGCCAGACCTGCGCTAAAAACTGCCCCTATGATGCCATCACCATGTACGAAGTTGGCGGAGTATGGCCAGAGAATATGGTTCCTGAGGGTCTGCGAGGTAAAGAACGGCTCCTGGCCACCAAATGCGATCTGTGCTATAGTACCGGTCATGGCCCGGCCTGTGTGAGTAACTGTCCGCATGGCTGTGCCATTCGTGTAGGAAGTGTGGAAGAATTTCAACAATTATTAACCAGAGGATAAACCATGAAAGCAGTTCTAAAAAATTGGATTCAATCCCCGGCCTGGTTCTGGAGTTTTGTAATTGCTTCCGTTTTGAGTCTTTTAACCTATGCCTTAAATTCAGCCATTGCAGAAATACATCCCGGTAATGTTTGGGGATTAACGTATGGTACTCTGGCAAGCCTGCTGTTAGCAGGTGCGGCTCTTTACGGTCTGAGAAGAAGAATGGTAAAATTTGCTGCCAGAAATAAACTGGGCAGCTCCAAAAACTGGGTGCAATTTCATCTCTATGGTGGTACGCTATTTTTACTTTTGACATTTATGCATACCGGTTTTCATTTGCCCCATGGGCCCCTCAACTGGTGGATGTGGATTCTCGCCATCTGGGTAACTTTAAGCGGAATCCTTGGGGTACTGTTACAGAAATGGATACCCAAAATTCTTGCCTCGGGCTTATCCCTGGAAGTTGTCTATGAACGCATTCCTGAACTTATTACCGAAATAAAAAACAAAGCCGAGGAACTGGTGAACAATGCCACCGAACCCGTAAAAGAGTTTTATCAAAAAAATCTGGCACCCGCTTTTCTCGCTCCATCACCTCGGTGGATTTATTATTTTGACATTACCGGTGGCATCCAGGCTCAAATTAAAAAATTTGAATTCGTAAAAAAACTTTTACCGGGTGAAGAAAAAATGAAACTGGAACAACTGGAATCCATGTACAGAACCAAACTGGAACTGGATGCCCATTACACTCTGCAAAAAGTTTTGCGCTTGTGGCTTTACACCCATGTCCCCCTGTCTCTGGTGTTGCTTCTGCTTGTTATTTTACATTTATATGCTGTTCTGGTCTATTAGGAGGATTATGAATCATGGCTAAAATTAAACGTAAGAAAGGTATTTTTAGCAAATTAGAATTACCTATTAAGCAAGGCTATGTCTTTCCTGTTTCTCGCAAACAAATGATTCTTGCTGGAGCACTTCTTTGCCTGGGAATCTTTATATTTTTCTTGTTTAATTCAGCTTTTCAAAAAAGCAGCTTTATTTTACGTGGTCCCCTGTCTTCCAATCATGCTGATTTTGAAGAAGAGTGCTCCAAATGCCATAAAAAACTCGAATCTGTCACCAATCAAAAATGTTCCATTTGCCACGAAAAAACACGCGACAGCATAGGTATTTACACTTTCGCTGCCCATTACATCTATCAATCACGGGATTTGAAGCGCATAAAATCCTCGCAGATGGAATATGGAAATTTAGAGCAGCCCTGTTATTCATGCCATCCGGAACATCTGGGGAGAGAAAGCCTCATCACCCGGGTTCCAGATGTGAAATGCACCCGTTGTCATGTTTACGGCTCTTTTAATAAGAACCATCCTGACTTTGAATTTTCAAGGAACCATATTCCTGATGATTCCACTCTCATATTTACCCATATCCGACACACTAAATTTGTCCTGGAATTTCTTGAAAAAAAAGAAGGTACCACCTATATTGAAAACGCCTGTCTTTATTGTCATAATCCGGACCCGGATGGGATGAATTTTAAGCCCCTCGATTATGATACGCACTGTGGCGATTGTCATTTAACTGCGGACAAAGAAACGGCTTTACTGAACGTTAAAGACCCCCAGGATCCCACCAAACCGGGAGTGGAAACTTTACAAATGATTCGTCGCCGGGGTGGTCCCGGAACCCGCTGGGCATTTTATATTAATCCTAACGAATTTAAGATACTTGCCGGAGGGCGTAAGGTAAAAAAGTCCCCTGTTTACCATGAAGACCCCTGGGTGCTGGAAAATCTGAAACAAATCCGAAGAACTCTATACCCAGATTTGAAATTAGCGGATCTTCTTAAAACTTCAGGCAAAGTTTTTAACAAAACAAATAACATGTTCTATCAGGAAGCTATCATTATGCTTAAAGAGTATATCACTCAGTTGCGCGGAAGGCCCGAACCCGAAATACAACAGGATCTCTTGAAACTGGATTCCCTGTTAACCATAGCACAGAAAAAAATCCAATCACCCTACTACCCACTTGTCGATTCCCTGTTTAGGACGTCTTCCCTGAAATATAACCCCAATTTAACTCAGGGACAAATCGAGAATTTCAAAAAATTTGCTCTGAAATTAACCGGGGTGTGTCAGGAATGCCACCTGGTGAAAGATGCCAGTATTTTGCGCGTTGCAAAGGAGCAGGAAATTCTCATCAGGGCAAAATTTGACCACCGGGCGCATATTTTTGAACGACGCTGCCTGGAATGCCACGTGGATATCCCCATAACCGCGGATATGACCACCACACCAACACTTGATCCGAAAAAAGACCGGGCCGCCATTCAAAATATCCCCAATATCACCAACTGTCAGGAGTGCCATAATCAACAACAGGCTTCCAATCGTTGTGTCACCTGTCATTACTTTCATCCAAATAAACAAAACCGTGGTAATCTTAAACTGTTTGTTGAGGGGATGTAGGTATGGTTGCAAAACTTTTTTGTAAGACCGGCCAGCTTAAAGGGGCCTCTTTTATCATCGAAAAAGAAGCTACCATTGGTAAAAGCAACACCAATACTATTGTGCTTTATCCGGACATCATTTCTAAACATCATGCTCGCATATATTTTGATGAGAAGGATCAATGCTACTATCTGGAGGACCTGGGAAGTTCCAATGGTACCCTTTTGGATGGTTATCCGGTAACCCAAAAAGAGAAACTGCACAACCTTCATATCATTACTTTCGCAAAAACCTTCGATTTCATTTTTCAGGTAGTTGACGAACTGAAAGAACCGATTGAAAAACCCCGGAGTGAAGCCCCTGGCGAAATGGAAGAAAAGACCATCATGGACGAAGGCATTATTGTTATGCCGGACCTGCCAGAAGAAAAAACGGAGGATTCAGCAGAGAAAACCCAGATTGACCAGGAGGTCTTTCAGGTTCCTGAGCTTGAAAAAAGCGCTGTCAAAGAAGACGAGAAAGATAAAGAGGAAACGCCGGTGGAAAAAACCATCTATGAGGCTGATAAGGCTTTCGTTACTCCAGACCTTGACCTTCCTGACGAACCAAAGTCCGAACAAATTTCGGAAGATGTTACAAGAATGGATGATGAAGTCATCAAAGCGCCGGAAATCGAAGCGGAAAATATCCAACAGGTTAAGCCCGGGGTCACCTTTGTTCTGGAATGTAAAAACCTGAATTTATCCATTCCGCTAAAAGAAGGTGAAAATGTTGTTGGTCGATCTGAAAAATGTGACATCCACCTGAATGACCCCTCGGTTTCACGTCGACATGCTCTATTCACCGTGAAGTCTGGCGAGGTCTGGTTGAAAGACCTGGAGAGTAAAAATCATACTTTTGTAAATAACAAAAAAATAGAAAAAGAGGTAAAAATAGAACCCGGTATTTCTTTACGTTTCGGTGCTGTGGAAGCTAAATTAAATAAGAGTGATTAGGTATTTATATGTTCATGTGTTTAGGAGTTTATGAATTAAACAAGAAGAGGTTAAGCGTATGAATGAAAAAATAGAAGTTCTTCCTGATGGTACTCTAAAATTAAAAGAACCAGTCGAACTACCTGAAGTGCTGGATTTTTTGATCGTTGGTGGAGGCCCGGGTGGTACCGCTGCAGCTTTTCGGGCTAAAGAACTGGGCATCTCCGCCCTGGTCATCGACTTCGATGACCTGATGAAACGCATTCGGGATTACGCCAAAGATAAACTTATCTATCCGGACTTTGGCGGCGGGGACAAAATGAAATTTCCTAAAGGTGGCAAATTAATTGAGCTACTTCATTTCTCCCCCATCGATAAAGACGATATGGTCGCCCTCTGGAAAAGCTATTATCGAGACAACAACATTCCTGCAAAAATTGGGGTGGAACTCACCGGTTTGGAGCGCGCTGACGACCTCTGGCTGGTAAAAACCTGGAATCACAATACCAAAAGTGAAGAAACCTTTCGAGCCAGACATGTGGCTCTGGCCATGGGGCGTGGGGTTCCGAGGCGTTTTGACATTCCCGGAAACACCGATGGCATCGCCTATCGTCTGGACGATGCCAAAAATTATGTGGGCGCGCCGGTGTGCGTGATTGGCGGCGGCACATCCGCAGCCGAAGCGGTCATTGCTATTTCCAATGCTAAAGCAGAAGCCAAAGATCCTACGGCAGTGTACTGGTCATACCGGGGTGCAAGCATGCCCAAAGTTTCAAAAGCTCTGGCTGATGTATTTTTTGATGCCTATGTGGGAAATGGAAATATCCGCTACTACCCTCGTAGTGAACCGGCTGCCGTAATCGTTGGCGAGGACCGTAAAGAATACTTATCCATTCGGGTCGACCGTAAAATATTTCCCGATCGTCCCAATGAGGTGGCCTACCTGGAGTTTCCAAAAGAATACTGCATCGCCTGTATCGGTGAAGATATTCCCGAAGCATTTTTGAAATCGCTTGGTATTTCCATGGTGACCGGTGGCCCAAATAATAAAAAGCGCATGGTTGTTACCCCGAATTTTGAAACTCAGCAACCCAATGTCTATCTCATTGGTGCTATCCTCGCCCCGGCTTTCTTTGTTACAAAAAATTTTGATGCCGATCCAGCCACCTTTGAAGAAATTAAACACCGTGACAATATTAAAGCATCCCTGATCGATGGGGTCTACGTTGCTGAAGTCATTGCACAGAAACTGGCCGGAAAGGAAGCCATCCATGTTGAATTGCAATTTGAAGAAGCTTCGCCAAAAGAGACTCCAGAAAAAGCGGTAGAAAAAACCATCCAGAAAACAATGGTAATGGCCGTGGACAAGGAATCTCCACCACCTGAAAGTCTGGAACCACAAAGGACTTCCGAAGAACAGGTGGCTTATCTTGTACGCATTCTACCCGGCAACATTGAAGAAAATCAGTATCCCATCAAGCTAAATGGAATTACAACGATTGGCAGAAAAGAATGCGACATCATCTTCCCTGATGATACCACTCTCTCGGATCAGCATGCCTCCATCTCCCATGGTCCAGAAGGCTATTTTCTACGTGACGATGGAAGTGCCACAGGGGTCTTTCTCCGCGCCGCTGAAGGAAGAAGTCTTGAAGTCCTCCCCGGCAATCTTGTGCGTGCGGGCAGACAATTTCTTTATTTTACCCAATCCAATGGTAAATATCAGGTTATTCATTACAATCAGGCCGGGAAAGAAGTCCAGCGTTTTGATCTGGGCGAAAAAACTCTGGTAGCCGGAAGAGCCGCACCGGATATTATTCTGGACAGCAAAGACATGACCCTTTCCCGCAGACATCTGGCCATCACCGTAAAAGAAGACAAAATATTTATTAAAGACCTTAAAAGTGTAAATGGGACTTATCTTAAAGTCAAAAACGCGGTGAAACTCGAACACGGTGATCGTTTTCGTGTGGGACAGCAGGTTTTTGTTTTTACTTTAAAGGAAGATGCCGTACTCGATACCGGGTATTTCACCACCCAGCCAGGTTCTGTTTTGCAGCCTCCCGTGAAAGAACCTGTCGAGGAAAAAGAAAAAATTGCTAAAGAAAGTAAAGCACCGATCGTTGAACAAGAGCCATCCGCTACTCCTGAAGTGGAAGAACCGCCACAAATTAAACCCGGTGAACTGGCAATCACGATTCAGGGTCTCGGAAAAACCATTCCATTCAAAAAGGGACAAACTATTTGTGAGGCGCTCGAAGAACATGGTATTGAAATCGACGCCGAATGTCACGCCGGAATCTGCGGCAGTGATCCCATAAAAATCATTTCTGGCAAAGAGAATTTAAACGAACTGGGCGATGATGAATTAGAAGCCCTGGAAGACATTTGCGAGCTTGATCCAAAAGAGTGTCGCCTGGCCTGTATGGTTAAACCCACGGGTTCGGTTGTAATTGAAATTCTTCCGAATAATTCATAGAAATCATGCGTAGAAATTTGAGCTTTGAATTTGCTTCACGCTCTGACGTGGGTTTGAAGCGATCACAAAATCAGGATGCCTGTGGTAAATTCCCCCCGGACAATTCTGATTTGTACAGTGACAGGGGCCAGCTTTTTATTGTTGCTGATGGACTGGGAGGCCATCGGGGCGGGCAGGAAGCCAGTCGAATGGCCGTTGATATTGTTCAACAGACATTTTTTTCTGCCGAAAATCTTTCAATAATTCAGCGATTAAAGGATGCCTTAGAAACGGCAAACAATCAAATTTATGAGCGGGCATCAAAAACACCAGATTTAAATGGTATGGGTACCACCTGTACGGCTCTGGCCCTTTCGCACAGAAAAGCTTTTATTGCCCATGTAGGTGACAGCCGGGTTTATCGGATTCATCGCCAAAAAATAGAACAACTCACTCAGGATCATTCGCAAATAGCTGAATTACAACGGGAAGGTGTTCTAACCCCTGAACAGGCACGATTCCATCCACAGCGATCCATCCTCAATCGTGCTCTCGGAGTCCAACCCACCGTAGAAGTAGACCTCATCGAAAATCTTACCTTGCATCCTGACGACTATTTCATCCTCTGTACCGATGGACTTGCCAAGGTGGAAATGGAAGAGATTAAAAATTTGATCCTCACCAATCCTCTGATTCAGGCATGCGATAAACTCATCCAGCTTGCCAATGATCGTGGTGGTGAGGATAATGTTACGGTCCAGATAATCAGGATTACAGGGTCTACCACTCCTTGGGATAAAATGCTCACCTGGATAAAATCTATTATTCTGAAGATTAAAAACTCCTAAGAATTAGAATAACTAAAATCTTAATTGAATATGTAAAAAGCATTTCATAAATTAAAAATATGAAATCAAAAAGCAAAAAATCTCGCTTAAAAAATCAATCTACATTATCCCCTGAAAAGGAATATGTAGAAACCCGCGAAGACTATCTTGTCCGGGGTCACAATGGTCTTGAATCTGCCGTGATCATTTCTGACCGGCTTGGAAATATCTGGGGAGGGCCCAAGCTTATGGAATGGGATAAGGTCAAATTCATTTTACAAACTTTAAACGATCACAAAATTAAATATGCCATCATCGGCGGCATCGCCATGGGCCAGCATGCTCTACCAAGAACTACCCATGATATAGATATTATGGTTGCCACAAAGGACATGGCGAAAGTTCGAAGAATCTTCGAAAAATATTATATTGGTGGAACTCCGGTGGTTCAAATGTATGATGTAGAGGGTACGCGTTTGGATGTATTGCCAGCTAATTTACGATATCGAATAGAAGCTTTACAAGCGTCTATCGATTCAAATTTAGAAGAAGTGCCTACTAAAGTAGTTAACGTTAGAGATTTACTGTTATTAAAACTTTTGGCAGTTCCTGGTAGGCAAGATCTGGGTAAAAAAAGAAGCGATGAAGCAGATATTACTGAACTTTTAAAATACGGAAAAAATTTCCTGACCAAAGAAGATATTCATTATATCGGTGAAAATATTCTGGCTCTGGCTTACACAAAAGAAGAGCTACTCAAATATCAAGAAGTCTTACGCTGGTTCAATGAAACTCTCGATTTGCTTGATTTGGGAGAATGGAAGTATCCTTTATAAAAATAAACCTATTCGTTAAATTCGTCAGTGCTTATTGCCTTTGCAGCATATGCAATGGCTGCTTGGATATCCTCTTT
>CAZMEG010000067.1:0-11320 GCA_964565205.1 uncultured Cytophagia bacterium | reverse complement strand
ATAATTAAATTATATCAAAAATTCATAAACCACGAAGTAAACGATTGTTATGAAATTCCTTCGTAAACTTCGTGTCCTTCTTGGTAAACATCAACTTGAAAAGGTTTAAATTAAGGAGGTTTTATGGCTTCAGTCTCTGATTTTCGTAATGGCATGACCATCAAACTTAACGGTGAAATCTGGATAGTTACAGAATTTCAACATGTAAAGCCAGGTAAAGGCGCTGCCTTTATACGCACAAAATTAAAACATTTAATTACGGGGAAAGTAATAGATCATACTTTTCGCTTGAGTGACACCGTTGAAGAGGTACGACTTGAAGAACGGGAAATGCAATATTTGTATTCTTCGGGAGATGAAATACATTTGATGGACATGGAAACGTATGATCAGATTGCAATAAGTCAGGAACTTCTGGGTGATCAAGTAAAATTTTTAAAAGAAGGAAACACTATCAAAGTACAATTTTTAGAAGGACGGCCGGTCAAAGCTTCCCTCCCTACATTTATCGAATTGAAGGTCATTCAAGCCCCACCTGGCTTTAAAGGCGACACTGTTTCTAACTTACAAAAAGCGGTGACTCTGGAAACAGGAGCAGAAATTCAGGTCCCATTATTTATTAAAGAAGGGGATGTCATTAAAATTGATACACGTGACGGAAGATATATAGAAAGAGTAGGTTCTTAAAAATAAGAAAGGCCGCTTCACAGAGCGGCCCTAAAATGAATTAAAGTTGTAGTTTTTAAAAGAGCTTTACACTTTGGAAAGTTTCCAAAGCAAAAGATAAAATATACATTAAAAATATCCCAACTAACAATAATAATATTCGATTAAAGTTAATTTTATTTTGAATTTTTGCATTCATAAATTATTGTTCACTCCTATTTTATTTGACTTACCCATTTAAAATCCGCCCCCCTTTTTATCGCAAAGTTCTCTTTAATATCGTGTTTGATATTTAATTCTTTAACACGTTTTTTGCAAAACGGGTTAAACATACAAGAATAAACTTTAAAATGCAAGCACTTTCTATAAAATTTGTATGTATCTTTTTCACACTTTGTGCAACTAACTCACAAAACATTTGCAAAAAGCAAAAGGAGGCTAAATGAATTACAAAGCGGTTATCTTAAGTATCTTACTAAGTTTCAGTTTGACTTCAATTAGTTTTACACAGGATGGCAAAATACGTGCTCTCTCTTTACAGGAGGCTCTTGATCTGGCAGAAAAAAATAATTACCAGATTTTAATTAGGAAAAGCCAGGTGGAAAAAGCGTCCGGGGAAAATCTGGAAAGCTTGAGTGGTTTCCTGCCAAAATTTTCCATTTCAGAAAATTACATTCGTTCCAATGATCCCGTGACGGTATTTAGCCTTAAATTAAAACAGGGAATTTTTTCACAAAGTGACTTTAATTTGTCTACACTCAATCATCCTGAAGAAATTGACAACTTCACAACAGCTTTTCAAATACAACAACCGGTATTTAATTTAGACGCCATATTTGGTAAATCGGCTGCTCATCTTAAAAAGAAAGCCAGTGAAGCCATTTGGCAAAGAACCCAGCAGGCTGTAAAATTGCAGGTAAAAAAGGCTTATTTTGCCCTTATTTTAGCTCAA
Source organism: uncultured Cytophagia bacterium (assembly GCA_964565205.1). Classification (GTDB taxonomy): domain Bacteria; phylum Zhuqueibacterota; class Zhuqueibacteria; order Oceanimicrobiales; family CAZMEG01; genus CAZMEG01. The sequence goes on along the minus strand of CAZMEG010000067.1, from coordinate 9,702 downwards.
GAAAATTTGTCAACTATTCAGGAAGCTTTACAATCAGCCAGGGCTCATCACAAGGATGCTCAACTGGCCTATCAGGAAGGCCTGGTAACCAAAGCGGATGTGCTGGCTGCTGAGGTTCGGGTACTTGAACTGGAGGAACAGCGCATTGAAGCGGAAAATCAAATTTCCAGCGCCGGCGATAACTTAAAATTTTTACTTGGATTAAAAGAGGACACCCGCATAATCCCATCTGATAGTTTGGGGATACCCTCAACTTCAATCGCCGAGGTAGATGAAAATTTCGCACTTACTCAGCGATACGATTTGCGTGCAGTACGTTTGCAAGCCCAGGCCACACGACGTGTAACCTGGATGAAGCGAAGTGGCTGGTTGCCCCGGCTCAATGCTTTTGCCACTATCGAGTGGAATGCCGCACAGGCCTTTTCAAAAGATGCCAGTAACTGGTCGGTGGGATTTCAACTACAATGGAATCTGTTTGATGGCCTGGGTCACTGGGGGAGAACCCGGCAGGCTGTGGCGCAGGCAAGTGAAATGGAAACACGAGTTCATCAGTTACAGGAACAGGCAAAGATGGAATTACACAAAGCCCGTAGAGCTGTGCAGGCGGCAAAAAAGAGATTGCAGGTGGCTACTACTGCTGTGAAACAGGCTCAAGAAAGTTTGCGCATTGTGGAAGCACGTTATGAAGAAGGCCTGGAAAAAACTTCCGATTTACTGGATGCTGAAGCCAGACTTACTCAGGCAAAATTGAGACTGTTAAAAGCAAAACACGATTATAATGTGGCTTTGAGCGAGTTGGAATTTGCTCGGGGTCATTAATTCTTTGAGAATTAGATAGCTATTTTGCAAACTCAATCTTCATTTGAATAATGCAGGGAAAAAATAAGGAGAAACAGATATGCTACATAAAACCAATTTAATAAGTTTCGCGCTTGTGTTAATGACTTTGATTGGGTTCCTGGCCTGTGGTTCGGAAAATTTACCTTCAAATGATACAGAACAGCCCGTCTCCGTACAGGTCAGGCAGGTAGAAATTCAATCATTGCCAGAAGTCCAGGTCTACTCAGGAACTGTGGAACCTCTGGAACGTGTCAGGCTGGCCACCAGAATCATGGGTTGGGTTGAAAAGATGCTGGTAGAAGAAGGTCAGCAAGTGCAAAAAGGGCAGCTTCTGGTAAAACTGCGCAGCAAGGACCTGGAAGCCAGACTTGCTCAGGCGGAAGCCTCGCTTGCTGAAGCACAGGCTCAATATGAAAATACCCGCGTAAACTTTAAACGTATTGAATCGCTGTTTAAAAAGCAGGCCGCTACGCGCAAAGAACTGGATGATATGAAAACGGCTTTTACAAGCGCCAAGGCCCACCTTGAAGCAGCGAAACAAATGAAAGCCGAAGTGCAAGAGCTTCTGCAATATACCCGCCTGATTGCCCCCTTTGATGGGGTAGTTACCCGTAAATTAGTCGAAGAAGGCGATCTGGCCAGCCCAGGCCAACCGATTCTTGAGGTGGAAACTACAAACCAATTTAAAATTGTCATTCAAGTACCCGAGTCTGACATCCAAAAAATTAGACCAGGTATGACTGCGCGAATACAAGTTGCAGCCGCTCATATTGGCACAAATGGCAAAAGTTATCAGGGCACGGTTACCAGAATCATTCCATCAGCCAATCCTCTTAGTCGCCAGTTTGAAGTTCAGGTAATGCTGCACGAATCTGGACTTCCCATTAAGAGTGGTATGTTTGCCCGGGTTCAATTGAATCTTGGTAGTAAAAACACACTTCTGGTACCTGAACAGGCTGTTTTTAAGCGTGGGCAATTGGAAGGTCTGTTCGTAATAGATGAAAACTACCGGGCGCATTTGCGCTGGGTTCAAACCGGGAAACGAAAGGATCATTCTGTGGAAATCTTGGCCGGATTAAATCCCGGTGAGCAGGTGGTGGTGCAAAGCGAGAGCAAACTTCTGGATGGACAACTGGTGGAGGTGAAACCATGAAGTTAGGTATTGCTGGACGTATCGGGCGGGCTTTTATCGATTCGAAATTAACCCCGCTGCTCATGCTGGCAGCCCTTTTAATAGGTGCGCTGGCCACTTTTTTAACCCCCAGAGAAGAGGAGCCACAAATTGTTGTGCCTCTTGTGGATGTCTTGGTACCTTATCCCGGTGGAAGCGCTAAGGAAGTAGAGTCCAGAGTAACCAGACCTCTGGAAAGCATATTTAATGAAATTCCCGGTGTTGAATACATCTATTCGCTTTCAAGGTCCGACTTTGCCTTAATTACCGTGCGGTTCTATGTGGGTGAAAACCAGGAAAAAAGTCTGGTTAAACTCTGGGCGGTGATGTTGAAAAACATGGACAAAATGCCACCCGGCGTACAATTTCCACTCATTAAAACCAAATCTATTGATGACGTGCCGGTTCTTGCTCTAACTCTGTGGAGCGAAAATTATGACGCTTTTCAATTAAGACGGGTTGCAGCACAATTAAATGAAGAAATTAAAAAGATTTCTGATGTGGCCGAAACTGAGCTCACAGGAGGGCTCAAACGAAAAATCCGGATAATTCTCGATCCTGTTCAATTAATGGCATACAACATTGATCCTGTGCAAATTGCTCAACAAATTCAGGCAGCCAATCAAAATACCACGGCTGGTACCTTAAAAAATCTCAATAAAGAATTTATTGTCAAAACCGGTGAATTTTTTCAAAGTAGTGAAGATGTCGCCAATCTTGTAATAGGTGTTTATAATGGAAAACCTGTTTATTTAAAGAATGTGGCTCAAATTATTGATGGTCCTGAGGAAGTAAACCGTTATGTCTTTTTTGGCTTCGGTTCAAACCATAATTCTTTGAATCAGGCCACTGATGGGCATCTGAATCAGGATTACCCCGCTGTGACCATTTCTATCGCCAAGCGTAAAGGCGCGGACGCCATGCGTGTTGCACGTAAGGTTTTGAAAAAAGTGGAAGTGCTGAAAGGCCGTCTAATTCCTTCCAACATTCATATTGTAGAAACGCGCAACTACGGGAAAACTGCTTCAGAAAAAGTAAACACCTTATTAGAACATTTAGGCGGAGCGGTTCTGGCCGTAACAATCGTGGTTGGCCTCTTTCTGGGATGGCGAGGAGGTCTGGTAGTATTTGCCTCGGTACCCATTACCTTTGCCCTGACTTTGTTCGTTTACTATCTTTTTGGTTACACGTTAAATCGAGTTACCCTGTTTGCACTAATTTTTGTTACCGGTATTGTAGTAGATGATTCCATCATCATTGCTGAAAACATTCACCGCCATTTTTCAATGCGCCTCTTACCGGCTCATCAGGCAGCCATGGCCGCTATTAATGAGGTGGGTAACCCAACCATTCTTGCCACATTCACAGTAATTGCTTCGGTCCTCCCCATGGCTTTTGTCTCCGGACTAATGGGGCCGTATATGAGTCCTATGCCCATTGGTGCATCCCTGGCCATGTTATTCTCCTTATTAGTAGCGCTGGTAGCCACTCCCTGGCTGGCTTTTCGCCTGCTTAAGGGACAAAATCACGAAGAAGATTATGTATTAGAAAATACCCTGACTTATAAAATTTACCAGAAAACCCTTGCCCCACTGCTTGACAAACCCCGGCGAGGGCTCCTGGTTATTGGTGCTGCTGCGGTGTTGCTTCTGGTAATGATTAGCTTTTTGTTCTTTCGATTGGTGAAAGTAAAGATGCTGCCATTTGATAACAAGAGTGAGTTTCAGGTCATCATAGACATGCCAGAAGGAACCCCAGCAGAAGAAACAGCAAGAGTAACCCGAGAAATTGTCCACTATTTAAAAACGGTACCCGAAGTCGAAAATTACCAGTACTATGTGGGTACCCATGCCCCGATTAACTTCAATGGATTGGTGCGGCATTACTATCTGCGTAAAGCTCCCAATATGGCCGACATCCAGGTTAATTTAATCGAGAAAGGTGAACGAAATGAGCAGAGCCATGATATTGCCAAGCGTGTGCGACCGGCCATTCAAGAGATTGCCCGAAAGAATAGGGCACGGGTGAAAATTGCAGAGGTACCACCAGGACCGCCGGTTCTTTCCACCCTGGTGGCCGAAATTTATGGTCCCGATTATCGGCAACAAATAGAGGTGGCTCGAAAAATACGTCAGATTTTTGAAGAAACCCCTGGGGTAGTGGATGTGGATTGGTTAGTAGAAGATGATCAGACAGTTTACCACATGATTGTGGATAAGGAAAAGGCAGCCCTGACCGGAGTGAGCACCGAACAACTGGTTCAAACGTTACGCCTGGCTTTACATGGCGCTGAAGTAGGCCTGTTGCATCTCCCTGATGAAATTGAACCTGTGACCATCCAGTTGCGCTTAAGTCGTAGCCATCGTTCCTCCATTGAGGATCTGGGTAACATTTACGTACGATCACGAAATGGCAGCATGGTTCCAGTTACCGATCTGGTGAAAATTGAAAGCAAAATAGAAGATAAAAGTATTTATCGAAAAAATCTAAAACGGGTGGTGTACGTAATCGGAGACCTGGCCGGTGAGATTGAAAGTCCGGTGTATGCGATGCTGGACATGAACGAAAAAATCCGCAAGATTCAATTACCGGATGGATACACCATCGAACCCTTGTACACCAAACAGCCTTTTCACGAAGAAACCCTGGCGATGAAATGGGACGGAGAGTGGCACATCACTTACGAAGTTTTCCGCGATCTGGGGGCAGCTTTTGCCGTAGTTCTTGTGGTGATTTATCTGCTCATTATTGGCTGGTTCCAGTCTTTCAAAGTGCCACTGATTATGATGGTAGCCATACCGTTGAGTCTGGTTGGAATCATTCCGGGCCACTGGATTCATGGCGCTTTCTTCACCGCTACTTCCATGATTGGCATGATTGCTCTGGCCGGGATCATGGTGCGCAATTCTGTTCTCCTTATTGACTTTATTAAATTGCGCCTGGCCGATGGCGTGTCGTTAAAACAGGCGGTGATTGAATCCGGAGCCGTTCGAACCCGGCCTATTCTTTTAACCGCCGGAACCGTAATCATCGGCGCCTTTGTGATTCTCTTTGATCCGATTTTCCAGGGCCTGGCCATTTCTCTCATGTGGGGTGCCTTTGCTTCCACGGCCTTAACCCTTGGTCTGGTGCCGTTGATTTATTATCTGGTAGAAAGGAAAAAATATGAACCCAATAAAACCGAAGAGGAGACCTCATGAAATTGATCGTCCTGATGAGCCTGGCAGATTATAAAAATCAGGTTCGCCAGCTATTTGAAAAACATAATATTCATGTGTACAGCGAAGTAGAAATCATCGGGCATACAGCCGACACAGTCAAGCACTATGGCTGGTGGAGTTTTGAAAAAGATTTACCCATGTATTCCATAATGTATTTTGCTGTAATTCCAGCAAACAAGGCAGAAGAAATTTTTTCAGAAGTTAAAAAATTAGCTAAAGAATTGGACTCTAAACATCCACCACGCGCTTTCCAGATTGATGTGGAGAAGATGGTTTAATTTTACTTTTCAACAATTTTCTGGAAAAAGAGTGAATGATTCAAACTGTATTAGAAGGACTATTTTTCACAAAATTCAAATCGTAATGATTAAGGAGGTAAAATGAGTTTAGAACATACCATTCGAGCCATTGCTGGAACCTTTATTTTAGTTAGCCTGACACTGGGCTATTTTGTCAGTCCGTACTGGTTTTTATTTACCGCCTTTGTCGGTGTTAACCTTCTACAGTCCGCTTTCAGTAAATGGTGTCTTATGGAAGACATTTTAAAGAAAAGCGTATTTCGAAATATTCGTAAAGAAAAATGTTAAGGATTTTAACACAATCCAGAAATCCCAAATCCCAATCACAAAATCCTAACTTCATTTTGGGTTTTGGGATTTGTTCAATTGGGATTTACATGGGCATCCTCAAAGTTTTACATGAAAGAAATTCTTCTCGTTTTTAGTACGCAATCGATAAAATTTTCAATTTTAAGAATTAATCGATTTTAAAGCACAAAAGACAAAAGCATTATGCTTTGTTTTTTAATTAATTAACTCTCCAATCTTTTTCTTAAACTATGGCACAGGCCTTGCCTATTGAATATATTAACTTGAATAATTTATCAACAATAAGTTAATAAGGGGAGGAAATATTATGGGCAAGGCATTCATCTGGCTGGCATTTCTAACCACTCTTTTCTCTGCCTGGAATTATCTGAGTTCTACACAAAAATTAAGTCGCCAACAACGAAAACGAGAAAAAAAACACGGCCTTTTAGAAAACAGGCTTCGAACTGCCCGTCAAAGTTTCTATTTAGCAACCGGACTTATCCTTCTTACAATGTTATATTTTGGATATTTGATTTTAACCCATCAATTTCAGTATGAATATGTTTACCGGTATTCGTCCCGTGAGTTATCGTTTGGGCTTTTGCTGTCAACTATCTGGGCCGGACAGGCCGGATCATTCCTGCTCTGGACTCTTCTCATCACTGTAATGGCCATAATTTTCCGCAGAAGCTTGAAATCCCATGAAGGCGTGACCATGGGTTTTCTCAATCTGACTCTGGCTTTTTTTCTGCTGTTGCTGATCAAAGTAAATCCCTTTAAACAATTATCTCAAATTCCGCCAGATGGAGCTGGATTAAATCCTTTACTGCAAAATTTCTGGATGATAATTCATCCTCCACTGTTATTTCTGGGATATGCGGCTGCCACATTCCCCTTCGTTCTTGCCCTATCCGCCCTGGCACGAAATGATTATAAAATCTGGCTCAATCAGGCTTTACCATGGGCCCTGGTCACGTCCATAACCCTTGGAGCAGGCATCATCGTGGGGGCCTACTGGGCTTATGGGGTGCTCGGCTGGGGCGGATATTGGGGCTGGGACCCCGTGGAAAATTCTTCGCTTATCCCCTGGCTCCTAAATATGGCACTGGTTCATGGTCTTATTGTAGAAAAAATTAAAGGTTCATTAAAAAAGACCAATCTATTTCTTGCCTTGATCACATTCGTCCTGATACTTTATGCAACTTTCTTGACTCGCAGCGGGGTTCTGGCCGACTTTTCGGTGCATTCATTTCAAGATCTGGGCCTATACGGTTATTTGCTCTTTTTTATATTTTCAGCGCTGCTAAGTGGATTATATCTTTTTGTAAAACGCATGAAAAAAATTTATGGTGAACCAGTTAACCTTCATGGTCTTACAAGAGAAAATCTGATATTGCTGAGTTTACTGGTTTTTGTAGGCACGGCCCTGGTAATTTTCATTGGTACCTCTTTTCCTATTCTCACAGGACTGTTGGGTCAACCGCGCGAAGTAAATCTAACCTATTATAATATAGTTGGCTTACCATTTGCCATCCTGATGGCTTTATTATTGGGCATTGCGCCCCTTTTAAAATGGTTTAAAAGTAAAAGCGGTGATTTTCTTAAACAATTGGTTCTTGCCCTGGTACTGGCGAGCTTATCGACAATCATGGCTTTTAAATTTGGTGTGCAAAAAAGAGGGGTACTCCTGGTATTTATTTTTAGCATAGCCCTGGGATTCTGGAGTAATACACTTGTGTTAATTCAACAAATTCGGCACCACTGGATACACCTTGGGGCACCGCTCGCCCACCTGGGTGTCGTCATCATGTTTGCAGGAGTCATCATCTCAGGCAATTTCAGTCAAAAACAAACGGTACCTCTTAATCTTGAAAGGCCGCAAAATATATTTGGGTATCAATTAAAATTTATGGGCATTGAAAATCATGATAAAAAACAAATATTAAAAATTAAAGTTACCAATGGGGGTCAGGAGTTTGTTGCCACGCCTAAATTGTACTACAGTGAGTACAATCAGTCCATGATACGCGAGCCCTATATTGAAGCTGGTATTTTCAACGATATTTATTTTTCCCCCATAGACATTCCACGTAAAAGAAAGAGTATTCCTGAATCTCTCACTCTGAAAAAAGGTGAGAAACGGAAAGTAGGTGATTTTGAAGTTCGTTTCGTGGATTATGATATGAGTCTGCATTCTACAAATGGGAGCATTAAAATCGGAGCAAAGTTAGAAATTATGCGTGGTAGCGACAAAGTCATGGTTACCCCTGCTTTGCTGGTTGACCAAAACCATCGAAAAACTGAACCCGCAATCATACCTTTTACTCCATTAAAGGGGAAAGTTTTTTTACAAGGCATAAATGCTGATCAGAAAAGTATCGTTCTGGCTTTTAATGGGCTTGAAGACTCCGATGGTTTTATTAACTCTGAACAACAAATTATAGTACAGGTGAGTAAGAAGCCTTTCATCAGCTTTGTATGGATGGGCACCTTCTTACTCACCCTCGGCACTGTTATTGCATTGAAAAAACGATTATCCTGAATAATTCACGAATTTATTTTATTTCCGACAAGAAATCCCACGCAACAAGTCCCAACTTCGTTTTGGATTTAGGATTTGCTAAATTGGGATTTACCTGCAAAGTTTGTGAATTAAACAGGTACGGTAATTTCCTGCGGTTCTCTGGGTGTGTGACAAATTTACCAGCCCAACTCCTTGGCGGCTATTTCGGTGCCACGGACCCGTGCCTCAATTTTAGCAAAAGCTGTTTCCCGAGCGGTGGAAGTATCGTCTCCAAAGGGTGAGAAACCGCAATCATCTGTGGTGCCAAGACGTTCGGGTTCAATGAATTGTGCCGCTTCAAGAACCCGATCTCGTACTTCCTCAGGCGTTTCTACCTTTGGATTAATGGGATCGATCACTCCAACAAATATTTTCTGATAAGGCTTGGAATGGTCTTTAATAATCTGTAAAACGTGACGTCTATCAGCCTCACTGGCTAATTGGATATAGAAATTTCCTGCCTTCAATTCAAACAGCGCCGGTAACAAATCTGCATAATCCACATCGGCGCTATGCGTGGAATCAAGATCACCGCCAGGACAGGTATGCACACCAATCTTTTTGCGCTCATCTTCGGTAAATCTCTCCAGCACCTGATTATTTAAATCTATAAACTGTTCCAATAATTTTTTAGATGGATCAAGCTTGACGGCCAATCGTCCTTCAGTGAAATCAATCTGTACATTATAGGCGTCTTTCTCGAGACATTGGCGTATGTCTTTTTCATTTTCATTGATTAAATCTTGCAGAAATTCCTCACGAGTATACCCAGAAATTCCCGATTGAGGATAAAGTAAACTCAAAGCAGAGGCTGAAATGACTGCCTGTTTAAGGGGGACACGGGCATATTTTTGAGCGGTATCCAGATAACTAACCGCATAAGTCTGATAACGAAAAGGACCGGCAGTTAATCGAGGCAATTGCCGTGTGTGACCATCGGCAAAGGGAATCACCACACCATCCGGAGCCAGATTGGACAGGCCATGAATAGGGTAAGTAGCAAAACTGGGTTTGGCCTGTTCTCCGTCGGTAATTACCGGGGAACCGGTTTCCTCAAAACGCTGGATGGTGTCACGCACTGCCCGTTCCAGTTGCTGATCCAGCTCCTCTTTAGAAAGATGCCCAGCCTGAAACGACTTGATGGCCTCTATCAATTGTACAGGTCTGGGAATACTGCCAATAGGTTCGGTTGGAATTGACATAATGCCCTCCTTTCTGTTTTAGCAGGTGGTTTAATTATATTTTAATTTGCCTTATTGGTAAATTCATCCTTTTATGATAATATTATTATTCAGGAAAGATTTAATTTAAATTATT
>CAZMEG010000066.1:8210-11326 GCA_964565205.1 uncultured Cytophagia bacterium | reverse complement strand
CAGAGTCTGGTTGTTTAACAGAAATTCAAAATCGGCATTTTCAAGTGGAATCTGATTAATTGTAGAGGGCGTTAGGTTGATCGCCACATCGGATCGGGCTTGATTGCCAGGAAATCCGTGACCCCTGGCCTGAAATTTTAAATTCAAATCGCTTTGAAATAACTTGGTTGTAAAAAATTTGTTCAGATCAAAATGTGCAATGATACCAGAAATTTCATAGGATTTATCTATATGGTTCAAATTAACAAAACCGTTCAACCGAAAATCGGCATCTTCGACATTACAAAATAAATTAAACTGCACAATCCCATTTTTAATCTCTGAGGAAATTTTTCCCTGATTCAGGTTAAGAGAACTGAAAGACGAAGGTTGCCATTTCGTTAAAATTTGAGTCTGTAACTCAGGCCAGCTAATGCCTTGACCATGAAGGTTGAGTAAGAAATTGAGATTACTTGTGTGTTCTGGGTGGCCGGTAAGATTTGCCAGATTAAAATGTTTAAAGGTAACCGTGGCTGAATATTTATAGGGTGGATGCTTTGCATGAATGTTTCCTTGAACCAGAACCTGACCCTTACCGATTTTTATTTTTGATTTGAGTTTTAGCCTTTCCAGTGGACCCTGAAGGTCAATTTCAATATTAGGATTGCCATATAAAGTAAGCGTAGGAATTATTTTACGCACATCCTTCGTGGATAATGGTTCCATTTTCATGAAAAAATTTATCCAGGGACGTTTGAAATCGTTGATACTAAAATGAGAAATAATTCGAGATGAATCGCTTTCTATATGGGCTCGTCTAACCTCCAAATGCTGATCGTTGTACTCGACCTCACTCAGCACACTTTGAATTTTAAGATCAGGGCTGAGGGTACGGAAATTCATTTTTTGCAACTGTAATTTGAAATGCTGCTGTGTGAACCAAACCCCCAGTTGCACATTAATGTCCTGAATTGCTTCCGGAATTCGGTAAGTTTTTTCATTTTCTGTTTTTATTTCGATCTCACCGGATGAAATTGTCACATTTGGTAAAATTATTTGCCAGTCTGTATTTGTATTAGAAACTCGATTTGAATCTTTTTGAGTTGAAGCCTTAAGAAGTTCGGAAAGATTCCAGGCTCCGTTTTTTAATCGCTTCAGCTTTATTTTGGGTTCTTCCAGAACAATTTTATGAATAACTAGATCTTTATTGAATAAAGCCAGTAAACTGTAATCTAAATAGACATTTTTAATCGAAATTACTTCTTCATTGTCCATTTCTACCTGCAAATCCTGCAAAAGAATTTCTGTCAAAGGATTCCCTTTAATAGCTTTAAGATGAAGTTGACCTCGCAGGTACTGTGAGGATATGGAAATCAATTTAAGTTTTAACCAGTTTTTAAACCAGGGTGACTGAATCAAAGAAATTAGAAAAACCAGGACAAGTAAAATACTTAATAAAAGCGCCAGTACAATTTTTCTTGTTTTTTTCATTAGAAAGCCTGTCCAATGCTTACATGAAGTTGAAATCTACGGTCATCAAAGGGTTGTTTATTGATTTTCCAGGCAAAATCCAGACGGATGGGGCCAATAAAAGTATTGTAACGCAGGCCAAAACCAACGGCGTAGTGCAGGTTAAGTAAGTCAAAACCCAGCCAGTCACCCCACACATTGCCATAGTCCAGAAAAACGGCTCCAGACAATTTTTTGTAAATAGGATTACGTAGTTCCAGGTTGCCTTCCAGAAGGGTATTGCCTCCTACGGGTACACCGAATTCGTCCCTTGGGCCCAGAAGCTGACGTCGCCATCCACGCACCGAATAGCTTCCCCCGGAAAAGAATCGTTCTTCCACCGGGGTAATGTTGCTGCCACGAATTGGTTTCATGGACCCCAGTAAAAGTCGAAAGGCAAAGATGTAACCTGAATCAAGCTTTTGATAAAAACGGTTTTCGATGATAAATTTAAGATATTTAAATTTTGATCGAAATGCCAGCCCTGCCATTTCAAAAATCACACTGTTCATCGAACCTTTAGAGGGAGCAAAGATATCGTTGGTTGTATTGCGCCGCCAACCGATTTGTCCCACCGATTTATTAAATAAATTACTTAAAATGGCTTCAGGAACTTCCCCTTTTATTCGAACACTGTCCCGTTCAAATCGATAATTAATAAATAGATTCATATTGCGGCTCAGTTGCCGATTTATGGAGGTTTCGGCACCGATTCGGCGGGCTTCAAAGCTCTTTTCATCCTGCCAGATAAAAAAAGGCTTAAGAGTTAGATCATTTTTGTTGTCGAGAAAATAGGGCTGGCTCAATTCCAGTTCCAGGCTAATGGGTAATAATTTTGTGGAATGTTTCGCCTGGGCCCGCAAGATTCGCGCCCCACCTAAAAAATTGCGGTGCCGCCAGTTCAAAGTGGTGCGAAAGGCCTCTTCTGAACCATAACCCAAACCAAGTTTGAGAGTACGCAATTTTGTTTCCCTGACTCGTACTTCAATAGGAATGGCCAGAGGTTTTTCTTCCAGTTTTGTTGCTTTTAAGCTAACAAATTGAAAAAGCTCCAGGCGATATATCTGGCGTTGGGCTTCATAAAGCTTTTTCTGGACAAATAGATCGCCCTCTTTAAATCCCAGGCCTCGACGAATGGCTTTTTCAGACACACTTTGGTTCCCGGTGATGGTGATTTTACCCACCTTACACAAAGGTCCCGGATCCAGAAGCCACTCCAGCACTACAGTATGTTGCTGATGATCAAGGTGAGGCTTTACCCGTGCCCAGATGTAAGGATACCCCCCATTACTAAAAAATTCGGTTATCTTATTGTAATCGGCGACTAAATCCTCTTCGCGATAACGTTTATCTTCTTTTAAACGCAGTAAACCATGTAATTTTTTTTCAGGGAAAGGAATGGCCGCGTGGTTGGCGGGAACAAATGTAACTTCTTTAATTTTGAAGGGTTCACCTTCATGAACAGTCACGATTATATTCACCTTTGTATGCGTTTTATTGTATTGAAGATCATAATCTTCAATCCGTGCCTCCAGGAAACCCTCCTTGTGATAAAATTTTTCTATACGAAGTAAATCATTGAGGAAAGTTTCTTCATCAAAAAGTTTAGGGCGCTTCCAGAAAAAGAA
>CAZMEG010000066.1:0-8200 GCA_964565205.1 uncultured Cytophagia bacterium | reverse complement strand
ACAGCTACAAGCTTTTGAATGAAGTAAAGGTGTCAGAAAAAGAAAATATTGTACCATGGGTTAGATTTGGTTTCAATAATTTTACGTAACCGTCCGTCAGAAAATTTCTTGTTGCCTTTGAAATCTATTTTACCTACCTGAATTTCTTGTGAATAAAGCAGAATTGGCACAAATAAAAATTGAAGGATCAGTAGAAAAACTTTATGCAGAGACGTTTTCATAAAATTTAACTAAAGTCGGTGTCTTTCGTCTTTTTAATATTCGGCAATATTATAGATTAATGGAGTAACGGGAAAGCTAACCTCTTTCCAATCCTCCTGTACCTGTGGCCGTCGGTTAATACTAAATATTCTTTAAAAAATAAGCAAGCTAATTGTAGTTGCATATAAAGATATTTGTTTTTATGTTATAAGAAAATTAATGAAAATTAATTCTTGGAGCATCTTATGAGCACCCTTTTACCTGAAGGTGAAACTGTACGTCGGGCCATTAAGTGGATATCGGAAAGAAGACAGGAAAATCCAGAGCTCTCCCTGAAAAAATTAGTCCTGGAAGCCATCACTCGCTTCGATCTTTCTCCCAAGGATGCGGATTTTCTATTAGAATTTTATAAAAATCCACCCGATGATGGTTAGCTTCTTTTTGACCTGAGTGAATGGTTAAGTCGGTTAATTGTAAGAGCTCCCGTTGGTTTTGTAATATCTTGTGATTGCAGTTTTACCAGAGAGAAGATAAATTATCCCCGCACAAAATTCAATTTAATAACCTGACCACGATTACCATCCACAACGATTTTCTCGCCATCTCGAATTTTCTGATATAGCCCTTGAACATTAGAGACAGCAGGTATACTAAATTCTCTGGCGAGAATAGACCCATGCGAAAGCATGCCCCCTACTTCCAGAACGGCACCGGAAATTAATCCTAAAATGGGTGTCCAGCCAGGATCCAGGCTTTTGGTTACCAGGATGTCACCTTTTTTTAATTGGGTAAATTGGCTGAGATTGTCCACAATCCGTGCCGTACCCTGTGCTGTACCGGGACTTATAGGCATTCCGGTTAACACTTCAACTTCCTTGCCGCCAAATTCGAAGTCAAAAGTATCATCGGAATATTCTCGAATCAGCGTGGGAGGAACGTTTTTCTGGTTTCTGTGAAATTCCTCCATTCTTGCCTGGACAATTTCCGCGTCAGGAAGCGGCGCAGAATTTAAAATATGCCGTGTAATTTCCTGAGCTGTTAAGAAGAATATGTAATCATCTGTTTTGATTTTTCCTTCTTTTTGAAATCTCTTTCCCAGTTCCACCACGGCGCGACGCATCTGGGCTATGGACATCTGCCAGTAAAACCTCTGATTTTCTCGCAATAACACAAAAGTCTTAGCATAGTGCAAAACCAGTGTAAAACACCATCTTCTAAACGGTAGAATCTGTTGCCAGAATCCCTGTTTGAGTAAATCTTTTGCACGCTTTTCCAGACTCTTCTGTTGATGAATTTTAATGAGCTCTACAGGTTCCGCTTTAGCGTTTTCGATCAGTTTCATATAACTTTCGAGGATTTCAAAAACATAAACGGGTTGCTCGGCCCAGGTAGGAAAAAAAATATCCAGACTATTAGCCCGATGTCCATATTGTACTAAAAATTTTTCTACAGCACGGTAAAAATCCGGACAGTTACATTTTTTTAAATCATTTAGACTCTTCGGTCGATGCTTTTGAAAATAAGTTCGGCAGGTCTTGTTTTTATAACACAATTGAGCCAGCTTCCACAAAGCCTGATTCACTTCCACAGTACGATTTCCCTCAAGGCCGGAAAGCAAACTCACGGCGTTTATTTCGGGGGCAGACTTTAACCATCGTTTGCATAGAAGATTTAAAAGCTGATAGAAAATATCGGCATAGGTAATACTCCAGCGATGTAAAATCAAAAAGCGATCGGTCAACTGTCGTGCACGTAGCAAAAATTTCAGCAGACTTTTCTTGTCGAGACCATCCAGGGAATGGTTGCGTAATTTCAATATTTTTCTGGTATACCAGCGAGTAAAATTTTGCCACTTTCGTAAATGAAAAATAAAAAACCAGTTGGCATCATAAGCAATGGTACGTACCAGACAGGGGAGATAAAGATACAGGCGCCTCCACCAGGAAGGAGCCTTCCCAGCCAGGGCAATTAAATCTCGCTTATCCGATGAGAGAAAAATCGGTGGAATGAAACCATACAGTAAATAAAAGACCCGCAGATCGGTATAGGGGCGGCCGTAAAAAAGCCGGGTAAGTTGTTTCCTGGCAAGCCAGCTTTGTCCCAGCAAAAAAAGTGGTTCTCGAAAAGCCCGAAAGATCACCGGACCCTCGAGAAGCGACCAGCCCAGAGGTGAAACCGGATGCGGGAATCGTTCCATGAAAAAGAAAGGTGTCCAGATTCTTCTAATGGCTGCTTTTTCTTTTTGAGGAGCCTTAGTGACCGGGCGACTTTGCAAAATATAACCGCGGCCTTGAGAAATTGCCCACTCCACATCCTGGAAAAAAAAAAAAAAAGTTTCGATTTGTTTTCCAGATTCAAATAATGTATGCAAAGCAGATTCATTCAGTAATGGCTTACGGTTCGCCGGAAAACCCGACTCCAATAGATTTCCGGTATGGCGATTTAATCGATAAAGTTGAGGTTTTTCATATTTCTCTTTCTCGGAAGGAGCCATGCCAGAATAAGCTTCGATCTGCATAATGGAGCCAAAATATGGATGCTGTATATTGGTAAACAAAACTCCTGAAGCCTCGGCCTGGACAACCTCTTGCAATATCACAGCCATGGCAATTTCCCAGGGTTTCATTCCGGCATTTCGAAAATAATGTAAGGCCCTCTCACTCCAGAGGGACGCCCAGCATTTCTTAATGGCATCAACCAGGCCATCGGTGGAAACGAAATAAGTAGCAAAAATCCCGGCAAATGAAGTCCGGGCCGAATCTTCCACAGTGGCCGAAGATCGCACAGCTACCTGTAGTTTTTTGGGGTGGTCTATGAATTTTTTCAGACAATCAAAGATTTCCTTTTCTATTTCCTCTGGAAAATGTAAATCATAAATTTCTGTCTGGAGGTTTCGTGCCAACGACTGAGAATCCTCTGTCTTATGTGTTGTCCAGGCCTTTTTAAATTGAGTAAGGCGTTCTCTACTGATTCTTTTTAAAACCAGCTCCTTATACAGTTCTGTGGAAAGAATTAAAAATGAAGGTACTGGCAACTTATGGTTGACCAGATATACCAGATTGGCTCCTTTTCCACCCATCAACTGCGTATCAGCACGGATTCCTTCTTGAGGTACAATAATGAATTTCCTGATATGATGCATAATATTAAATTACTTTCGAGAGAGTTAAAATGCAAGTTTTTAGGGCTAACCACTAAAATATGCGCTAATTACAATATTTTTGAGAATTAACTTGACATATGTTAAAAAAAATACTACATTCAAACTATTAACGACAGGTCGTTCAAATCCAGCAAGTTGTCCTACCTTTGTTGGCCGCGAGCGTTCTGTCTTTATTAGTTGTACAATTAGTAGAGAAGTAAGTTTTTTAGAAAGGAGGTGAGCGCAATATGGCGGAGCGTGAAACGGGCACCGTCAAATGGTTCAACGCCAAAAAGGGATACGGTTTTATACTTCGTAATGAAGGGGAAGACATCTTTGTCCATTATTCTGAAATTAATGGGGATGGCTTCCGCACACTCAAGGAAGGCCAGAAGGTAGAGTTTACGGTCTTTGAGAGTGAAAAGGGGCTGCAAGCCCAGAATGTCGTAATTTTACCGTAATAAACATTTAATTTTTTATTTTTTGAAAGGAGTATTTTTTATGGCTGCAAAATCAGGTGATAAGGTCAAAGTACATTACAAAGGCATGCTGGACGATGGAACGGTCTTCGATTCTTCCTTTGACAGTGAGCCTTTAGAATTTGTCATTGGCGAAAACATGGTCATTCCCGGTTTCGAAAATGCTGTTAAAGGCATGAATGTAGGTGACACCAAGAAATTTTCCGTTCCCCCTGAAGAAGCCTACGGACCTTATCGTGAAGACCTCGTAGTTGAAATAGACAGATCCCATGTCCCACCACATATCGATTTAGAATTAGGGATGATGTTACAGGTACGTTCTCAAGAAGGCAGTGTGACCAATGTTAAAGTTACGGAAATTGGTGAAGAAACCGTCACACTTGATGCTAATCATCCTCTGGCTGGAAAGGCACTCACATTTGAAATAGAACTGGTTGACGTATCTTAATTATTGATCCTTCGGATTTAAAGGTCATCATCTCACCTGGCAACACCCATGAAACGACTGTATTTCTAATCTTACAGACTTGTGTTTGGCGTGACAAAGTCCATACAGGGGTTTGCTTTAAATGGTAAGATGATGACCTCTCTTTTTATTTTATAAAAGTGCTTCCAGTTAGTCATTGTTTAACGAAAATCCGGCACTCGAATAATTGTGTCATTTATTTTGTTGACAATATCATAGCTGATTTCTATATTTTAATCAATTTACAAACTGGATCAAAAGCATTAATCTTCACATTGCCATCAAAATATTGATCCAGTTTAGCTCAGTCATCACCCTCTCCTCCTGAAAAGATGAGGGTCCATCTAATAAAATGATGGTATAATATTTACAGGAGGTTTAAAAAAATGACGAAGTGGCTTTTACGTTTCCTGATCCTGGAAATCTTACTTTCAACCTCTCTATCTTTTTCGCAAATTAACATCGGAGAGGTGGTAGAAATAAAATCTTTTCTCTCTCAGGATAAAATACGTCCTGGTGATACTTTTAAAGTAGGGATAAAAGTTACCATTCACAAACCATGGCATATTAATTCTCATAAGCCACTAGAAGAATTCCTGATACCCACCGTGGTGAAACTGGACTCTTCTCCTGGTTTAACTTATGAGGGAATTCATTATCCGGAAGGTAAACTCAAACATTTCGCATTTTCTGAAAATCCTTTGTCAGTTTATGAAGATGAGGTTGTTTTCTGGGCTAATGTTAAGGCCGACGAAACGTTAAAGCCGGGGGAAATTATAATTCGGGGAGAACTCGCTTATCAGGCCTGTAATGATGCTACCTGTCTGGCCCCAGCTTCAAAGCCTTTTGAAATAAAAGCCTTGGTGGCTAAACCGGGAGAGTCGGTAACCCCTATTAATCAGGAGCTTTTTTCTGAAACCGAATTCGAACTTGGTGAACTCCAGGGACAACGTGCTGCTACTCTGGATGAGAATGCCATTGCCCGATTAATTTCTGGCCAGGGACTTTTCATTGCTTTATTTTTTATTTTTATTGGGGGATTAGCTTTAAATTTGACCCCGTGTGTGTATCCGATTATCCCGATTACCATTAGTTTTTTCATTTCTCAGGCTTCCGGGAAAATTAGTAAGTCTTTTATTCTTGCTTCTGTTTATGTACTGGGTATGGCCCTTACTTACTCGATCCTTGGTGTGGTTGCGGCCATGACCGGTGGTTTACTGGGAGCTTCCCTGCAAAGTCCAATAGTCCTGATCATTATTGCTGGTATCTTTCTCCTATTTGCCGCCAGTATGTTTGGTGCATTCGAGATTAAAGTTCCCGCATTTTTAACCAATATGGCCGGTGGTTCACGACAGGGCTTGCTGGGATCTCTTATTATGGGTTTGACTGTGGGAATTGTGGCGGCGCCGTGCATTGGGCCCTTTGTCCTGAGTCTTCTAACATTTGTAGCAGCTAAAGCTGATCCCTATCTGGGCTTTTTGATGTTTTTTGTTCTCTCACTTGGTCTGGGTTTACCTTATTTGATTTTAGGTACTTTTTCGGGCCTCGTGCAAAATTTACCCCGTTCCGGAGAATGGTTAGTCTGGGTAAAAAAAGTATTTGGTGTGGTAATGGTAGGGGTAGCCGTGTATTTTTTGAGTACCTTAATCTCTGAAACGGTTTATGTGATTCTAATTAGTGCAACCGCACTTTTGGGTGGCATTTACATAGGCTTTATTGACAAATCCAGAGCGGGTTTTAAAAGCTTTAAAATCCTGAAACCTGCGGTAGGTAGTCTTTTAGTTATATTTTCTTTATGGACAGTGGTCTCTGCCGCCCGACAGGCCCGGGCCCCGCATATTGCCTGGCAACCCTACGAAGAGGCTTTAATTCTGAAAGCAAAAACTCAAGGCAAGCCTGTACTCATTGACTTTTACGCAGATTGGTGTATCCCCTGCAAGCAAATTGACAAATCATTATTTTCACATCCCAAAATCGTGGAAAAAGCCAACGAATTTGTTGCTTTAAAAGCAGACCTGACCAGAGACAATTCACCGGAGGTTAAACAAATTCGAAAAAAATATCGAGTCAGAGGCGTACCAACTGTAATACTACTCGATAAAAATGGCAAAGAATTCCGCAGATTTACCGATGAATTGGTAGATATGTCTCCAGAAGAATTTTTAAAAATTTTGGAAGAAGTTTCTAATCATGCAAAAATTAGCCTGAATGAGGGATCAGAATAATGAAAAGGAACGGTCTTCAATATAATTTATTAGTAATTTTATTAATAATACAATTGGGCGGGTATTCAGTATCAAAGGCACAAACGCCATCGGACTCGCCGCCCAGGCAGCTTCATACGGTTCAAAAAGAATCATTAAAAACTGACTCCACTCGTGAGGAATTCATAAAACCTTCTGTTAAACAATATTTGTCCAGACTAAAACAAATTACAAATAATCGTAACAATCTACTTTATCTGGGGACCGGGCTGAGCCTGGTGTTATTTTTCCGCTCACATGATCAAAGCTTATCGGATGCATTGGAAGATAATAATTACAACGAATTTGAACTAAAAGCACCGGACAAACTCGGCGGCTTAGTCATGATGAGTGGCCTCTCTTTTATGACTTATTTTACAGGTCGACTTCTTAATCATCCAAATCTGGCAAACACAGGCCTTTACATGATTGAGGCGTATTTTACCACACAGGCAGTGACTCTTTTAGGCAAGGTAACTTTTCAACGGGAACGACCCAACGGTGAAAATAAGCTCTCGTTTCCATCCGGCCATACTTCTGGAATGTTTTCCATTGCTTCAGTACTTGATAGACGTTACGGGTTTAAAATAGGATTACCAGCTTATCTTATGGCCGGATTTGTAGGATTTTCAAGGGTGAAACTAAAAAAGCATTACCCTACGGATGTCATTGCGGGTGCCACCGTTGGAATTATTATTGGGCGAAGTTTTGTTCCAGATAAAAATAAAAACCGAGGTCTGAATTTATTGCCACTTTTTAATAACCGCACCATGGGTTTATCGATGCAGGTGAGATTTTAACCGCCGGGACATGTAACTTTTCTATTTTTTCTCTGCCTTTTCCATTTTTTCAGAAAGCTTTTCTATTTTTTTACTGGCCTTTTTAGCTATATCAGAATTAGAATAGTTGTCCACAACTTTTCGGTACAGAGTCAAAGCTTTCTCTAATTTATTGAGTTTTTTTTCATAAATTTCAGCGGCTTTATATAAGTAGCGAGCAGCAAGATCACTTTTTGGATATTTTTCAAAAATCTGCTCATAAATCTCAGCCGCTTTGCTATAATTTTTCAATTGATCTTCATAAATTCGACCGGCCTCGGCCAGAGCAAACGGAGCTTTAAGATCGGTTGAAAAATCGTTTACTACCTTCAAATAAACTTCTACAGCTTTTTCGTATTCTTTGAATTTTTTTTCATAGATACGGGCTGCTTCAAACAAAGAGGGCACAGCCTCAAGACTCTTCGGGTATTTGTCAGCCACCGCAAGATAAGTATTTAAAGCATCCAGAGGTTTCTTTAATTTTTTTTCAAGAATTTGTGCCATACGCATCTGGGCAAAAGCCGCCTGAGGATCTTCCGGGAATTCAACGAGAAATTCTTCCAGGGTTAAAATAGCTTTCTGGTGTAAATTCAATTCCTCGGTAAAAATATCAGCTATGCGTAATTTGCTGGGAGCCACATAAATGCTTCCATCATAAAGATAATTTACTTTCATATATTCGGCCAGGGCTTCACGATATTTTTTATCTCTGTATAATAACTCCGCTTTCCAGAACTGCACTTTTGCGTTATGCACCGATTCAGGATAATTGCGTAAAAATCGATTACAGGTCCTCAGTAAAAACGGATTGAATGGATTAAAATTATAGGTAACCATATCTGTAATAAAAG
>CAZMEG010000065.1:1341-11419 GCA_964565205.1 uncultured Cytophagia bacterium | reverse complement strand
ATCGATGCGATAAATTTTGCCCTTCTCGCCAGTTGCTACATATAAATGGTTGTTTGTGTCCACTACCATTGCCCAAATATAAATATCCTCGGGATCAAAAAAGATAGCTTCATCAGGTGTAACTTTTTTATCAACGGGAATTTTATAAACCTTACCCTTGGGAGAAGTCCCCACATATAAATTATCCGAGTTATCCACCGCCAGGGCATAAATTTCCATTTCGGGAGCTTCAAAATAAACAGAAGTTTTTCCATTCTTATCGATTTTAAAAATCTGACCGCTATTTCCACCACCCACATAAATATTTCCCCGGCTGTCGGTAGCTAAAGACCACAAAAATGGAGTGTCGGTTTGCAACAATTCATCGATTTTAGGGGCTAAAACTATTTCGCCAAAATTATTGATAGAAACACCTTTTGGCTTCCCTTTTTCAAAATCGCTCTGTGATTTGTAAATTTTAATCTTCGGTGTAGAGGCAAAAAGGATCGAAATAAAAAATAAGTTTAGAATAAATGATAATTTCATTTTCATATTTATTTACTCTTCTTTTGGTTCAACTCGAATTCTCATGATTTTACCCCCGGAAACCGCGAAGTTAACGGGTACACTATCTTCCAAAATTTTACGATCAATTAATGATGAAACATTTCCTGAACTTCTTTGCGAATTCATCACCGATAAAATGGAGGGAGGTAAGCTTGGGAGTTCTTCTCCCTCAATTAAAACGCCTTTATCTCGCTTACGAATTTGAAAAAAGATGCGATTGTTTTTTCGGCGTTTTCTCAACAAATCAAGAAGTTGCTGAAAATTTTGTGGCCGAAACTTCTGGGGCGATTTGCGAAATTCGTACCGGGTTAAAAAGGCACCGCTGCCAGCATAAATGGTGATACTGCGGTCGTCTATGTTTTCAGGAATAACAAGATTATGTTGAATTTTATGTTTATCTCCCTGAAATTCTTGCAGGGTTACCGTAACAGTAATTTCGTCACCAGGTTTTACCACAAGCTTATCCACCTCAATTTGCTGAACGGTGGCCCGGCTTTTTTTCGGTAAGGAGGTGAAATCCAGTGAGATAGATTCAATACTTGGCGCCTCAAAATCATTGGACAGTAAACTACCGACGATGGCAGCAATATCTCCAGTAGCCTCGAGAGCATCGGAAAGTAAAGTTTCCGGAGGGCCCCCGGCATATAAGTTTTCAATTTCAATATCTTCATGGTTTTTAAGGGCAATTTTTCCCTTTACAATCAGAGTCTGATCACCCGCCGAAAGTCGTGCTGATTCCAGCGCATTACCCAGTACCAGACGCAAGATGAACGGGATAAAAGTGTAAAGACTTTTATCTTCTGCAACTCTGAAATGAAATTCATTAACTGGCTGAAATTCAGAACGATAGCTCATTTTAATGGGAATCATTTGAGGCCTTTCGCCACTAAAGCCGAGCAAGCCCGTGGTACGATCCTGATGTAAAGTGCCCACAATTTTAGTCAACGCTGCCATCTTCGTGGAAGCCATTAAGCTGGAAATGGTGGTCAAGATTTTTGCCTGTCCCATGGGAAATTGCACGGCTCCCGTATCAAAAACTGGATGCCCCATGCCCAGAATTTTATTCCCATCCCGGTAGGTTACAGTTCCGGTGGCCTGCAAACCAAAATCGCCATCCACGATTACCACAGAAAAGGCTGAGCCGGGCTCAAGATCTACTGCGTCTTCATCGGAGGCCTGGCCGGTTGTGCCACCGCTCTGCAATACTTTAAAGCCGAGGCCACTAAATAAGCGATTACATAATTCAAAAGCGCTGCTTTCAAAACCAGATAAAAGTAGAGGAATTTCAAGGGGAGTCATGTTAACATTTTCGGTTCGGATAGTTTTCAATTTTTGCCATGGAGGCGGGATAAAATTTTCCCAGCTCAGTTCCCGCACTCCCACAGCCATTTCCACAAACGCTGGATTAAATCCTCTTGCTGCTGCTAATTCCTGATCCCTGACTTTTTCCCGTTCGAAAATATCCAGCATCTGTTCAATGGGGGTTACTCCGGCTATGGGTTCTTTTAAAAAAATGCCCATACGGTAGGACAACGCTCCAATTAATTTCCCATCAATATAAACCGGGCTACCACTCATGCCTGCAACCACACCTGTCTTCCGAACATTGTCGCCCAGCAATTTGACCAGAATCAGGTCCTTTTTTGCACGAAAATTAGGGATGATATCGAGAATTTCCACCTGAAATTCTTCAATTTTATTTCCCGCAAACACCGTTTTGGCTACACCGCGCATGCCCGGTTTGATTTCCCGCAAAGGCATAATGGGATCACCAGACCATAACGGTGTGGTTAAAAACAATAGCGTAAAAATGTACAGGATATTTTTTATCTTTTGCATAATTTTATTTATTACTTGCAATTAGTTTCAATTGACTGAAATTTTAAATCTTTAAACTAAAATTTTTTAATTTTAATTTCAACCAAGAAAATCTTCATCTGAAAAACGGACTGAAGGGTATTCTTTCAATTTGTTTTTAAAAATAGCCATGATTTCCCGGAGTCGTTCTTTTGTTTTAGCTTCGAATCTCAAAACCAGCACCGGCTGGGTATTTGATGCTCGCACCAGGCCCCAGCCATCGCCAAACAGAACTCGGGTTCCGTCAATTTCAATAGTTTGGTATCTTTCTTTAAAATAGCGGGCAAGATCGCGTACAATGTTAAATTTATCTTCATCAGTGGTTTCAATGCGAATCTCCGGGGTCGATTCATAATATGGAATTTCATCGGCAATCTCGGAGAATTTTTTATCGGAACTGGCAATAATTTGTAACAAACGCCCTGAAGCGTAAATAGCGTCATCAAAGCCGAAATAGTCATCAGCAAAGAAGATGTGACCTGACATTTCCCCGGCCAGTGGTGCCTGTTCTTCTTTCATTTTGGCTTTCAATAAAGAATGTCCGGTCTTCCACATGATCGGTTTCCCACCATGGCGCTCAATTTCTTCTGGTAAGGTCTGAGAGCATTTTACATCAAATACAATCTTTGCCCCGGGATTGCGGGCCAGAACATCTCGACTCAATATGGCCAGTAAACGGTCGGCATAAATTATTCGGCCCCGATCATCGATGGCCCCCACTCGATCACTGTCTCCATCATAACCAATACCCACATCGGCCCCTACTTCTTTGACCTTGTTTTGCAAGTCCACCACATACCTGGGTACGGTGGGATCGGGTAAATGATTGGGAAAGCGGCCATCAGGCTCACAATAGAGGCATATCACCTCACATCCTAATTCCTGCCAGAGCTTGGGGGCGACAAGACCGGCGGTTCCATTACCGGCATCGATGACTATTTTTAATTTTTTCCCAAAATTGAGTTTTGATTTAATGGTGTTCATATAGTCTTCCAGTATATCTTTTTCCATAACCTCGCCCCGGCCCGTTGCAAAATCGTTTTTCTCGATGATCCGATAAATTTCCTGAATCTGTTCGCCATATACCGGCTTTACTCCTTTGTGAGACATTTTTAATCCATTGTATTCGATAGGATTGTGACTTCCAGTAACCATGATCCCCCCGTCGGTGTCTAAATGAACAATAGCAAAATATTGAACCGGGGTAGGCACCAGCCCTACATCAATTACATTTAAACCCGTTGAAAGGATACCTTCTACCAGGGCATCACGAATACGTTTTGAGGAGAGACGCACGTCACGACCTACTACTAAATTCTTCGCACCAAATCCCTTCATAAAAGTACCAAAAGCTTTCCCTATAAGTAAAATATTTTCATCGGTTAAATCTTCATCAGCAATGCCTCGAATATCATATTCACGAAAAATGGTTTTTTTGAGCATGAATTATCCTCCTTGCTTGTTTGAAATCTCCAATTCTGGATTTAATTGTCCAATTAACACGCGTTCAATACCCGTAAGATCGGTAAAAATCGTAATCTTTTTAAAACCCTTTTCAGCGAATAAAGGTTTCACTTTTTCTGCCTGACCCATGGCCAATTCAACCGCAACGATTCCCTCTGCTTTTAATAGTCGAGGAGCTGTCTCCGAAATTTTTCGATGAAAAGTCAGTCCGTCCCCACCATCTAATAAAGCTATTGGGGGCTCAAAATCTTTCACCTCTTTGGGCAAGCTGTCAAATTCATGCCGGGCAATATAAGGTGGATTGGAAACAATAACATGAAATTTATTAAACCAGTTTCGGGGGATGTCAGTATTTAGAAAATCAAATAAAACAAAATCAAGGCGATTATCCACTTGATTCAACAAAGCATTTTCTCTGGCTATTTTTAGAGCTTCAGGAGAAATATCCAGGGCGGTAATTTGTGCATTCGACAGATATCTTGCCAGACTAATGGCAATGCATCCCGAACCGGTTCCGATATCCAGAATATGGATTTCCAATTTGTTTGAAAATTGTGACTGACAAAACTCCAGAACCTTTTCTACCAGGATTTCTGTTTCAGGGCGAGGAATTAATACATCCGGGTTGACTTTAAAAGGCAGGGACATGAATTCCGTTTCCCCGAGTATGTATTGAAGAGGCTCCCACCGCAGTCGTCTCTGCAAAAGACGCTTAAAGCGTTGCAATTCCTCGGCGGTAAGTGGTCGATCATAGTTCAAATAAAGATGAAGTCTGTCCAGAGAAAGAACATGCGCCAGCATTCGCTCGGCATTGAGCTTGGCATTTTCAAACCCCTTTTCTTGCAGATATTCAGACGTCCAGTTTATGAGTCTGGTAATGTTCCATTCTTTTTCAGCGATTTGCATTGCTTTTAACTTTCTATGAATTACACTTAACTGGCTTTCTTAAGTTTTTCCGCCTGGTCAGCTAAGCGTAATTGATCGATAAGTTCATCCAGGTCCCCATCAAGGATTTCTTCCAATCGATATAGCGTTAAACCAATTCGATGATCTGTGACACGCCCCTGGGGGAAATTGTACGTACGTACCTTAGCACTGCGATCTCCGGTACTCACCATGGACCGCCGCGTGGCATCGATTTTTTCCTGCTCTTCTCGCCTTTTCTTTTCCAGAAGGCGAGCTTTAAGGACTTTCAGTGCTTTGGCTTTATTTTTATGCTGCGATTTTTCATCCTGGCAGGTAACCACGATACCGGTAGGAATATGGCTAATTCGAACCGCCGAATCGGTGGTGTTTACACTCTGGCCACCGGGACCTGAGGAGCGAAATACATCGATGCGAAGATCATTGGGGTCGATCTGAATTTCAATTTCTTCGGCTTCCGGGAGCACAGCCACCGAAGCCGCCGAGGTATGAATGCGTCCACTGGCTTCGGTTTTGGGTACCCTTTGTACACGATGCACTCCGCTTTCATACTTCATCTGGCCGTAGGCATCTTTGCCCTTAACCATGAAAATGATTTCTTTAAATCCGCCAATACCCTGGGGATGTGAATTCATAATTTCAATGTTCCAGCCTTTTCTTTCAGCATATCTACTATACATACGAAAAAGATCACCAGCAAATAAACCCGCTTCTTCACCCCCGGTTCCCGCGCGAATTTCCACTATGGCATTTTTAATATCCTGAGGGTCTTTGGGAATGAGGAGTAATTTCAATTCATTTTCCAGTTGCTCAATCTTATTCCTGAGTTCTTCCAGTTCCTGTTCGGCCAACTCACGTAATTCCGGATCGTTTTCTTCTTCTAAAACCTGTTTGTCTTCTTCAATTGTTTTCAATACATTTTTGTATTCTTGATATTTAATTACTGTTTCTTCCAGACTGCTTTTTTCTTTTGCCAGTTCTGCGTATTTAGCTGGATCCTGTAGAACCTCAGGGTTACCTAATAGTTCACTTAATTTTTCATAACGTTCAGCAACTTCCTCTAACTTTTCTAACATAAAATGAACCTCATCTTATTATTAATCCAGCGTTATTCATAAAAATCCTAATAGGACAAATTTAACTCATGAAGATTGTACAGCCTCTAATTCAAACGAACGGCTTATATCGCCCATCAGGGTTACTCCGGGCACCTGTGATACGTCTTCTCCTAAAGCTGTCTTTAGGGCCACAATAGCCACTTCTAACTGCGATTCATCAGGTTCTTTGGTAGTGATTTTTTGTAGCCATAAACCAGGTAAAATAAAATACCGCCAGAAGGCTTTCTGGGTAGATTTACTGGACCAGCGAATTAACTCATAGGAAATGCCACCAATCAGAGGAACGAAAAGCAAACGGTAAAACCTTTCCATAATCGTATCGGGTTTTCCTAAAAACATGAACACCAGAATGCTGACCAGCATCACAATTAGTAGAAAACTGGTGCCACAACGGGGATGAAACCGACTCATTTTTTTAGCCACACCGGGAAGCAGTTGGAGCTTTTTTTCAAGAGTAAATATGCTTTTATGTTCGGCCCCGTGGTATTCAAAAATACGTCGTATATCTTTCATTAAGGTTATGGTGCCTAAATAAATTAAAAAGAAAATAATTCGAATCATACCATCGACAAGGTTAAAAAGAAACCCGCCTTCAATACCCAGAAATCCTGTTAAAATTAGAGGAACATAGAAAAAAATTAAGAGCCCAACGGCTAATGAAAACAACACGGTGATAGCTAACCAGATTTTAGCAAAAGTGTTTCTGGAATGTATTCGCTCCGTCGCCTGAGTAGTCTTCTCATCAGCCATAACTACATCACTGGAAAAGGTCAGGGCCTTAATCCCTAAATAAAGTGATTCAAAAAGGATTACCGCTCCTCTGAGAATTGGCATAGAGAATATTTTAAATCGTTTTGTGAAAGAAGTATAACGATCTTTTTTTACCACAATACTTCCATCTTTTCGGCGTACGGCTACTGAAACCAAATCCTGTGAACGCATCATAACGCCTTCAATCACCGCCTGACCACCAACCTGTATTTCTTCTGTTTGTGACATTTTTTTACTCTTTTATATTAAACATAAAAAAACGGAATGGGCCTTTTTTGAGGCACTCATCCCGTTTTGAAATTTTTTAAATAAAGCTAAGAATTTACGTCTGATGATGGCTCTTCCGTAACTTCTTCCTCTTGTTTATTAGAGAGACCATATTTTCGTAAGAATTTCTCCACCCGACCCGCCGAGTCAACTAATTTTTGCTTGCCTGTAAAAAATGGATGGCAGGCTGAGCAGATTTCTACTTTAAGATCCCCAACCGTGGTTCGTACCTGAAAAGTATTTCCACAAGCACACGTTACGGTTCCCAATTTGTATTCAGGATGAATTCCCGTTTTCACTATATACCTCCTTATTCACACTTACATTATATTTATTTTTCTGAGTTTAAATATAGAGAATAAATACTCTAAACGCAAGAAAAAATTCAGAGGGTTAAGCACTAATGAAGCAATTTGGTGTCTTAAAAACTTAAATCATGTACTCATAGATTCCAGAAATTCACGATTGCTCTTGGTGCCACGCATGCGTTCCAGCAAGAATTCCATGGCTTCCACAGGGGTTAAATCTGCCAGGAATTTACGTAAAATCCAAACGCGATTCAGTTCAAATTCGTCCAGCAACAATTCTTCTTTTCTGGTTCCTGATTTATCCACATCAATAGCCGGGAAAATCCGTCGATCTGAGAGCCTGCGATCTAAAACCAGTTCCATATTACCGGTTCCTTTGAATTCTTCGAAGATCACATCGTCCATGCGACTACCCGTCTCAATCAGGGCAGTGGCTATGATCGTCAAGCTTCCACCTTCCTCAATATTTCTTGCAGCGCCAAAAAATCTTTTGGGCTTTTCCAGAGCCGTGGCATCGAGACCACCGGAAAGTATCTTGCCACTGTGTGGTACCACCGAATTATGAGCGCGGGCCAGGCGGGTCAAACTATCAAGCAGTATCACCACATCTTGCCCATATTCTACCAGACGTTTAGCCTTTTCCAGCACCATATCGGCTACCTGTACATGTCGATCAGGGGGTTCGTCGAAGGTGGAGCTGATTACCTCTGCTTTTACCGATCGTTCCATATCCGTTACTTCTTCCGGGCGTTCATCGATTAATAACACGATCATTTTAACTTCTGGATGATTAGCCGTTATGGCATTAGCGATTTTTTGTAATAAAGTCGTCTTACCTGTTTTCGGTTGAGCCACGATCAGACCACGCTGCCCTTTCCCAATAGGTGTCAACAGATTCATGATTCTGGTGGAATAATCCCTCGGATCGTGTTCAAGATCAATCCTCTCATTTGGATACAATGGAGTTAAATTGTCAAATAGTATTTTTTTCTTTGCCTCTTCCGGATTTTCATAATTCACGGCTTCAACTTTCAGGAGGGCAAAAAATCGCTCACCTTCCTTTGGTGGTCGAATCTGACCTGAAATAGTATCGCCTGTGCGTAAACCGAAACGCTTAATTTGTGAAGGCGACACGTAAATGTCATCAGGCCCCGGTAAGTAATTGTAATCGGGAGATCGTAAAAAGCCGTAACCATCAGGTAATACTTCCAGCACACCCTCGGCGAAAATAAGACCCTCTTGTTTGGTTTGTTCTTCCAGTATTTTAAAAATCAGCTCCTGCTTCTTTAAACCGGAAGCCCCAGTGACATTAAGTTCCTGGGCCAGTTTAGTTAATTCGGATATCCTCATTTGTTTTAATTCAGCAATATCCATCGTTTATCATTCCTTTCATTTTGTTTTTTTATTATTATTTTCTATTCAAACAGGATTTATTTGCGAGTTATTAGTTGGCTAACTTATTTCAGGGGTATTAGTTTACTCTAATGAAAGTTTATTAAAATTGATTGTTTCTACAAACGAATTTCGAAGAACTTTTTATTTCGAATACTTTTAGGTTGAGAAAAATATTTAATTAATCCTTTCTTCACTATCCTTATCAAAAAAATGTGCTTTAGACATGTTAAACATCAAAGTTACTTTTTGACCTTCCAAAATTTTTAATTGTGGATTAACTCTTGCGACAATGGAATGGTTCCCAACAGATGCATAAAGATACATCTCGCTACCCATGGGTTCCAGCACATCAACCATCAATTGAGCTTCTGAGAGTTCCCCATTTTTCAACTTCGCATCTTCATAAATGTCTTCTGGTCGAATTCCAAGAATCACTGTTCTATCAACAAATTTTTGCAATGGTTCTTGATAATTTTTAGGTACTTTTAATTTAACATAACCATCATAAAACCACAGACCATCCTGATGAATAATTTTCCCCTGGAGGAAATTCATGGCGGGACTACCAATAAAACCTGCTACAAATTTATTTTTTGGATGATTGTAGAGATTTAATGGAGTATCAATTTGTTGAATAATACCATCTTTCATGACCACAATACGATCCCCCATGGTCATAGCTTCCACCTGGTCATGAGTCACATACACCATAGTGGTATTCAAACGCCGGTGTAATTTGGAAATTTCTGTACGCATCTGAACCCGTAATTTGGCGTCCAGATTGGAAAGAGGTTCATCAAATAAAAAAACCTGTGGATTTCTTACAATAGCCCGTCCAACTGCAACTCGTTGTCTCTGACCTCCGGAAAGGGCCTTGGGTTTTCTATTTAACAAATCCTGAATTCCGAGTATTTCTGCAGCTTCTTTTACGCGTTTTTCAATTTCTGGCTTGGGGAATTTGCGTAATTTAAGCCCAAAAGCCATATTCTCATAAACTGTCATATGGGGATAGAGAGCATAATTCTGAAACACCATGGCAATATCACGATCTTTCGGGGGTACATCATTTACCAAACGATCACCTATGTAAAGCTCCCCTTCCGAAATTTCTTCTAATCCAGCGATCATTCGTAGAGTGGTAGATTTTCCGCAACCGGATGGACCGACCAAAACTACAAATTCCTTGTCCTCAATATCTATGTTCGCCTTATTAACGGCTACGATTTTATTATCATAAATTTTTGAAACATCTTTTAAAACCACACGGGCCATTTCAATAAAACAGGAATTCCAAATATGGGGATGTTTAGTTGGTTTTTATTTAATGCGGCTTCAATTTCGAAACTTAATATAAAAAATTATATGTGCTTTGTCAAGCATTTTGTGGAATTTTACAAAAGTATTGCAAAAATTCACCTACCGTATAAT
>CAZMEG010000065.1:0-1331 GCA_964565205.1 uncultured Cytophagia bacterium | reverse complement strand
TAATGGGACCCTGTGATTAAAATCAGATCATCTATTGTGGCTGATTTTTGAATTTCTTCGAAAGCCTGTAAAATATCTCTTCTAATATTATAATTATCCGTATTTTTGGCGATTTCTTGAGCTAAAATTTCAGGAGGTAACGCTCGTTCACTCTTTATCGACACTACATGAACAAAATCAGCTTTTGAAGTAACAATTCTGGCTATTCCACGGTAATCCTTATCTTTTAAAAGCCCGATGACAACAAAAAGTTTCTTAAAATTAAAAATTTCATGCAAATTGTTCATAACCTGATGAATCGCCCCTACGTTATGGGCAACATCCAGAACAACTTTGGGGTTACTCTGAAATATTTGCAATCGCCCTGGCCAGTTTACATCAGCAAGTCCTGAATAAATGGCTTCCTCGGAGACCTGCCATCCCTTTTGTTTTAGCAACAAAACAGTCCCTACGGCCAGCGCTGCGTTTTGTAACTGATGTTTACCGGCCAAATTTAACCTGAGATTTTTAAATTGATGATTAAAAACTTCCAGATTAAAAATTGTATATTGTTCATCAAACTCAACGGCTTGAATTAAACAATCATTGTCTAAATCATAGAAAGGAGCCTTTTTTACTCTGGCAATCTGATCGAGTACATGTTTTACACCGGAATTTCCAATAGTAATGCAAGGTACATTGTATTTAATAATCCCTCCTTTTTCTTTAGCAATCTGAATTGGGCTGGTCCCAAGGTGTTCGGTATGATCATAATCAATTTGTGTGATTACTGAAAGCTCCGGGGATAAAATATTTGTAGCGTCCAGACGACCGCCAAGCCCTACTTCAACAATAGCTATATCTACAGACCTATCAGCAAAATATTTAAACGCCAACCCGGTCAGTGTTTCAAAATAGGTGCAGCCCAATTTCTCGATATCGCTTTTATATTTTTTAACCAGAGATTGTAATTCATGCCATGGAATAGGTAAACCATTGATCATAATCCTTTCGGTAAGTGTAACAAGATGTGGGGAGGTGAACATACCGGTTTTATAACCGGCTTTTCTCATGATAGATTCAATCATGGCGGCGGTAGAGCCTTTCCCATTTGTGCCGGCAATATGAACACTTTTAAACTTAAGGTTAGGATCATCAAGAACATGCAAAAAACTCTGGATAGTATCCAGACCTAATTTCCAACCAAAGCGATTTAAAGAATTGAGGAACTGAATTGTTTCATTTTCGTACATAAGTTATTACTTTATCCTGAGATTTTCATAACTATGCAATAATTTGCCACCTATGGTAAATTTTTGCATATTTTGAGATTTTTATCAATAAAATTTTGT
>CAZMEG010000064.1:0-11520 GCA_964565205.1 uncultured Cytophagia bacterium | reverse complement strand
CATTGAGTTTTATGAAGCCCTAATTTTTTATACAGGAATTCACAAAATTCAAAAAAACTGGTCCGAAGGTGCACTCGTCGAGAACTAAGTGTTTATTTGCCAGTATTCATATCCACTCACCTGGATATGACCACATCTTCTGCCGTGGAAAGCAAGATAGCGTTAAACAGCAATTTAAAGGTAGCGGGGGTCTGAGCTCGATGCTGAGCGCGAAATCCAATTAAAATTACCCGACCCGCCCCCATGGGTACATCCAGCACGGCCGCCTTATTGGAAAGAAACTCTTCTCCATGAATCCAGCCGCTGAGTAGAATATCTCTCTCAGGATAATAAGCCACCACGCTTGTTTTTCGGGTCCAGTGAATGGGTCGAAAGGCCGGGCTATTTACAAACATGGCCGCCACTTTATCGGGCATCCCGTAAGCAATGGGGTCTTGATTATTAACAAACATTTGAAGTAAACTGCCGGGACAGAAAAATTTTTCCCGAGGTACTTTCTTGAGTACATTTTCAACAGGTAAACCAAACTGCTCGATAGCAAAATCGCAGGCACTGTCCAGAGTGATGAGCACACCCCCATTTAAAACAAACTTTTTTAGATTTTCAACACCTTCCTGTGTGATGCCATCTAAATAAGGGCGGGGAATTTGTGGCGAATAAATATCAGGTTTGTCTTTCTTGCGGCCATTGATGATCTGTTTGGCCGGCATGTCAGGCAATATAATGACATCAAATTCTCCTTTAAGATCGCTCCCGCGTATTTTAGTATTCAAAATTGATTTGTAGGGAAATTCAAACTTCTCCAGAAGGTAGCGAGTCCATCCTTCATCTATGTTTGCGGTGTAGGGTTGATAAAGGCCCAGTTTGTATTTCTTCAAACGATAGGCTTTTTTCCCGAGCAGATTTGCGTCAGTCTGAATTATTTGCAAGGAAAACTCACGTGCCCACCTGTCCATTTCTCTGGGTTTTATCTGTTTTCTGGGTATATAAATAGTCCCTGCTGGCCAGTGCCCGGAATCTCTTAAATTTAATGGTTCTTTAAGCCAGAATATTTTGCGGTTTTTCTCCAGCCACCGATTCATTGCCAGAAAACTCCGGTTGGTATTATGACTCAAAAGGTAACCGCCTGTACCCTGAGATAGAAGCTCCCCTTTCGGGTAACTGACTTTTGAAATTTTTTCCAGAGGCGCCTCAAATGGCTGATCTATCTCTAAAGTCTCTACCCCCATCATTAAGGGCAATGTCCAGCCAGTTATATCATAAGGCCGAATTGGGGGACCGCCAGGATAAGAACGCAACTCCGGATAACGCTGCCGTTCAAATAAATCTTTAACATAGGGTCGGAAAGGTTGTGCCAAAAAAATCACGTAAGAGCCGGCTTCAATTCTTCTGTCTTTAATAAAAAAATCTTCTTTGGCTTGATGTATTTCTACACCACCCTGCAAAAGAATCTGAATCATTTCGGCGGCGGTAAGAGGGTCATGCTGAGCCCTGGGCACAATATAGGCAAAAGGTGGGTCCGTTTTTCCTTTCTGAATTTCGTCCTGATTCATGCGAATGAAATTTAAAATAATCTCATCTTTGTTGGCTGCCACATAATCTAACAGGGATTCTGTAATGGCTAATTCATAGTCAATGATATCACGCAGGTGCCACCAACCTCCCGGCCAGGGATCGAGAAAATTCATCTTTTGTTGATACCTGGCTAACCCGCGCCTGCCTCCTCTTAAACTTCCCATGGGAAAATATAACGGTGTGGCAATTTGAACACTTGCCACCTCAGAAAGAATGCCCATCATATTGTGCCACCAGGGAGTCATAACCGAAGTACCTTCCCACCAGGCCGTGTAATAAGCATCGGTCACTATGCCACGAAAATTTTGTGCCTGCAGATCGGTGACCACCGCTTTACCCAGTTCATTCATTTGTGATACCAGCAGTGGATGCAAATTGGGATTCACCGGATCTGCGTAAGGCGGCAGGAAAAGCCGTGCGCCGTTGGCTCGCATTTGATGCTGGTCGTAAATTACTACCGGAAACCACTCGTGGTAATACTGCCTGGAAACCAGCCGGGTCTCCACCAGATTCATCATAAACCAGTCGCGATTATTATCATGACCGGCATAAGGGTGGTAAAGAAAGGGCAAAGGACTCCCTTCATAGAGTGTATCCACATATTTGTTGTACCAGTCCACCACCATATCCAGACCATCCGGGTTCATGGAAGGAATGAGCAGGATAATTACATTATTCAGAATTCGTTTATATTTAAGAGAATTTTCCGTGGCAAGTCTGTAAGCTAATTCAATGGATTCCTGGCTGGAACCAACCTCGGTGGAATGTATGTTGAGGGTGATCATGACCACCGCTTTGTCGGTTCTGGCAAGTAAACGGGCATCATCCGGTGAAAGATGTCGGGGATTGGCTGCCTGTTT
Organism: uncultured Cytophagia bacterium; assembly: GCA_964565205.1. Lineage (GTDB taxonomy): Bacteria > Zhuqueibacterota > Zhuqueibacteria > Oceanimicrobiales > CAZMEG01 > CAZMEG01. Next base: position 9,085 of record CAZMEG010000064.1, on the reverse strand, counting down.
TTGCAGATTTTTATATTTGGCCAGATTGGCTATATTTTGTGCGGAGGAGATATAGGCCATCAAAAAGGGTCGGCCCTGGGTGGTTTTACCCAGTTCCACCACACGTACTCGATCCGATTCTTTATCCAGCATATTGAAATATTCAACGATGGTGGACCAGCCAAACAATTTCTTATCTGCACCAATTTTAAAACCGACAAAGGCATCAGGAGGGATAATCTGAGCAAGGGCAGGTTTCAGTAAAATACTACATAAGAAAAAAATCAAATACTGTCTGGCATGTTTTAATGTGCGCTGACCACAATAAATGGTAATGGTAAGCTCCCTCCTCCGCTAAAGATATGTTTCTAATTTAGACGATCTAAAACCATTTAAAGGTTGAATAATTTTAATTTACTCTTTTCTGCTGGATAAATTCGTACCACTTCTTCCCGTTTATGAATAGTAGCCAGAGCCATGATTAAAAGAAATAGATGAAAGATGGCACTCATAAGGATCATGAACCAACCGGGTATAAAGTGTATTACTTCAGCCCGCTGGACTATTTCAGAAAAATGTTCAATGGGGGTCGGATGAATGGATACTTTCGTGATCCAGCTTATCAACAGTACAATAAATATCCATCCATAGTTTCTTCTCAGCCGTCGTCCGAAAGCCTCCGCAAAAGTAACCTTAAATCTTGGCTGCTGCAAATCCTTACTGAGCATCTCACGCCAGTTTTCGTGAAGAGGGTCTTTGTCGGGAGAAATTGCCACGGCAAAAAAATTTTCTTCGATCAGAGCAACCCGCCAACGCCAAAGGTCAAAGAATTTGTAGCGACGCGCTTCAATTATCAAAAAAAACAGGACAAAGATAGTGGCTAAAATAATGACAAAATGGGGCACATGTTTGTTACCAAATCCAAAAGAGAGAAAAGCAGCGGTGGTGACAATAGCCCAGTTAGTAGTGGTATCCAGCCGCGTACGCCAGACGGTAGCCCGATTCATCTCACCACGAAAAAGATGAGAAATAGCAGTGACAAATTCCGAAGAAGACAACTCTGACGTAGAAGACGGCAACGCCGTTTCCTTAATATTATCACTCATATGGTATGAAGTTACTTGCTTTGCTGAGCTGTTGAATAGGCTTTGATGGTTTCTTCGCGAATACGTCGGAATTGATCGCCTTCATTCCACTGGGGCATCTCCGGTTGATTGGCTAAATAATAGCCAGTTTTTAAAGCAAACTTGGCCATTTGTACGGCCCCTTCCAGACTCCAGGATGGGTCGTACTCATCATACGGGGTATGATACCGTTTTTCAATATATTCCTCCATGAGTTTCTTGCCCCAGTCCTCTGGCTTTCCAATAAATTTCAAACCCATATCAAAGTATACGGCCGGTACACCCACTTTAACCAGACTAAATTGATCGGACCGATAGAAGAAACCCTGTTCGGGCATGGGATCGGGTGAAATTTCCATGTTCATTTCTTTAGCTACCCTTTGTACCACAGCTTTGATGGTGGACCTTTGGGCGCCCATGGCAATGATATCTTTAGTTTTACCCCAGACGTTCGCCCCATCAATATTAATATTGGCAGCGGTTTTAGCCAAAGGTACTACCGGGTGTGTAGCGTAATATTGCGATCCTAACAGCCCCGCTTCTTCAGCCGTCACAGCGGCAAATAAGATGCTTCGTTTCGGTTTTTGAGGTAACTGGGCAAAAGCCTGCGCGATCTCAATTAATGTGGCTGTACCTGAAGCATTGTCGAAAGCCCCATTGAAAATATTGTCTCCGGGCATCGCTTCGTTTTTACCCAGATGATCATAGTGACTGGTGTAAATAATATATTCATTTTTCAGGTCAGGATCACTGCCTTCCAGTTTGGCTATGACATTTGGGGAATAGATGGTGCGGATGGTATTTTGAATCGAAGAGCTAACTCGCAACGGTAAAGCAACTGGCTTAAACTCACGGGAATTAGCCTGCTTGATTAAGTCATCCAGATTGTAACCGATGGATTGTAAAATCTCACGTGCCACATCTTCGGTAATCCAGGATTCTAATTGTAAAAGATGCGTACCTTCAGGAGCTCGGATATAAAACTGTTCCCCTGTCCATGAATTCCTCACCACTTTCCAGGGGTAACCGGCCATGGGTGTGGTGTGGATTAAGATCACGCCATCAGCCCCTTTGCGTGCCGCCTGTTCATATTTGTAAGTCCAGCGCCCATAGTAAGTGAGGGCCCGGCCGGCGAAAAACGAAGAGTCTTCTGATTGAGGTTCATTAACAAACATGAGAAGAATTTTGCCACTTACATCGGTATCTTTGTAGTCATTCCAGTTGAATTCGGGAGCCTCAATACCATAGCCCATGAAAATTACATCTTTATTTCTGGTGGTCACATTGGCTTTTTCAATTTTGGTCCAGCCGACAAACTGACTGCCCTGCTGTAAACGCCAGCGTTTACCTCCCCCTGTGATGGTCAGGGTAGCTTTTGGAGTCATTCCAAGTAATTCCACATTTTGAAAATAGCTTGTATCTCCAACCGCAGGAAGCAACCCGGCTTCCAAAAACTGGGAGGCAATATATTTGGCTGCTAAATCACCACCTCGACTTCCAGGTGCCCGACCTTCCAGTAGATCATCAGCCAGAAATTGCAGATGGGCGCGAATTTCATTCGATTTTAAAGCCCCTTCCAGTTTACCCAGATTCTCCGGTGATTCACAGGAAAGTTGGGACAAGATGAAAAGCAGCAGACATAAAAATCGAATGACTTTTCCAGCCTGAATCATATCTCTCCCTCCGTTTTTTAAGTGAGAACATTAATTCGGTTGCGGATATTCAACCCCTTCCCAGCGACCAGGGATTGTGGTCTGACATTTATAGCATTTACCATTGTGGATTTTATTTTGCAAAACTCGAAAACCATATCGCGTAATTAATTCTGCCCCGCATTTTGGACAATAAGTGTTTTCATATTTCCCAACCATGCCCGGCAAATTACCAGCATAGACAAAATGCAGCCCCTCTTCATAACCTATTTCTGCTGCACGAATGAGTGTCTCTACCGGCGTGTTATCCGGGTCGGTCATTTTATAATCTTTATGAAATGCGGTCACATGCCATGGTATATCTGGTGAAATGTTTGCGATAAATTTGGCCATGGAGCGCAATTCTTCCTCCGAATCATTGAAACCGGGCACAACCAGGGTGACGATTTCCATCCAGAAGCCTCGCTCATACACCATTTCAATAGTCTTCAACACATTGGCCAGCACGCCACCTAACTTACGGTAATTTTTATCCTGAAATGATTTGAGGTCGATTTTATACAGATCGGTATAAGGCCGGATATAATCCAGAACTTCCGGCGTTCCGTTACCATTAGAAACATAACCGGTGACAAATCCCTCCTTTTTGGCCTCTTTAAACACCATCATGGCCCATTCGCTGGTAATCAATGGCTCATTATAGCTGCTGACGATTAATCTGGCTTTATATTTTTTACCTAAAATAACCAGGTCGATAGGGCGCACTTTTTGAATGGGGGAAATGGCATTAGGATCCCGGATGGCCTGAGAAGTCAACCAATTTTGACAGTATGCACAATGATAATCACAACCCAGCATACCAAAAGTGACTGCCAGGGAACCCGGATAGGCATGATAAAATGGTTTTTTTTCGGTAGGATCACACTGAATACCAGCCGCATAATAAGCCGGTACATATAATTTGCCGTCTTTATTAAACCGGACCTTGCAAATACCATCCCGACCCTTGCGTATCAAGCAGCGATGACCGCAGGCAAAACAAGTAACACTCCCATCCGGGTGCTTTTCGTACAGCTCCCCTTCAATGGTATAAGTCTGTATTAATTCTTTTAATGTGGTTACTTCAGCCATCCCCGCTCACTTACTTAATTTAAGTAATAATCAACACAAAACTTGTAATCTAAGTTCCCTTCCTCCGATTTTTAATCATAATCATAATGCATTTCGTAGTTCCGTTTCATATATTTTGAATTATTTTGGATGAGCTGCCGCAAACCTCGACGGATCCGCTCCGGACTGATGGAAATAAGTTCGCAGCACTTTTCAAATGAGAAAATATAATCGGAATTTTTTTCCTCATAAAGCCAAAATTTAGCACTTTTACAATTCTTTTCGAGCTCACTCAGTTCATGATCCAATCCCTTAGCCTTTAAGCGCTCGATTTTGTGGACATTGTGTCCATCAAGAAAATCTTTAATAGCTCGCAATATTACAGAGACAATCAACTTGCGCTCTGTAATATTAGAAACAGCGCGATTCATAGAATCCCTCCATAGTATTATTTTTAATTAAGGTGAGTATAAAAAGTAGAACCGTTAATAGGATTGGAAGCATCTGAAGCACATTCCTTCTAAAAATCTTTCTTTTTGACATGCTTAATATAATAAAAAATATCGAATAATGCAAGATGTATGTAAAATTTACCAAATTCCGCTATTTATTGAATTTGTTTGCAAAATTATAAAAGGAAGACTTCTGAAGGATTATGATTTAGTCATTATTCAGGATAGAACAGAAGTTCCATCCTCAATTTTCACTGGATAAACTTTTAATTTCATTCCAAACCGGCCTGCATTTAAAAAATTCATCACGATTGAGAGCATAAATCCGATGCGCTTTTGATTTTGAAAAGGAAATAGCAAAAAATATGGCTTTGTCGATAGCCGCAGGAAGTACCAATCCTCTGTTGTAATCAGTATGTTCGCCAATTAAATTGATTCTTCCAGGAGATCGAATAAGTAAAAATGGATTTTGATTAAATATTTCAACAAATTTCTGTTGAACTAATTTACCTTTCATGACAGGTTAAATTTTTTCCCTGAATAATTGGACAATGACACGTTATTTAGGAATCGCTCTACCAGTTAAATATCTATTCGAGTTTTCAGGTAGAAAATCCACCAGAGAAACTATTCGAAGGCTTTCTTGGAAAGTCTGGCTATCGGGAACCTGCCTGGTTTTAAATTCTACTTCCATGGTTCTTTCTGGTAAAAGATGAAAAAAATTGTCGCTGAAAAATCCTTCATACTGGTCGACCTCAAGGAACACATTCATGGCAAATCGAAGGGATCGCAAGGAAATTCTCAGGCCATCTTCGATGGGTTCCACCTCAGGAGTAATTTCGGGTTCGGGTAGTTTTAAATATTTTGTCGGTTGAAAAAACAGATAGTTGCTGGACACCACCTGGTTATTATTTTTCAGCTCCAGAAACAACAGCAGGCTTGAGGGATCACACCCTGATAACCACGACTGTTTGTCCAGTGTATAATAAATAGAACTACTTAGCGCAGGTACCTGGATGTTTTGACTGATCTGACGAATGACATCTCCCTGAAAATTCATTAAAGAAAGTTTAAGACGCATGGTTTGTTCTGTTAATAAATCCGATACTACGTATACCTGTATTTTATTATTTTCATCCAGAGCACTAACCAGAACCGGCTGAAAGAACTTTCTGGCATAGTAATGTAAGGCTTTCCACTGCCCGTAATAATCGATAGATGACCAGGAAGCAACCGGCCAGCAGTCGTTGATCTGCCAGTACAGGGCACCCATACATCGAGGCCGAATGCGACGCAAATGCTCCGTGGCAAATTTCACTCCTTCGGCCTGCAATATTTGACTGAGGTAAAGAAAAGATTTGAAATCCCGGGGTTCTCCATATTCTTTTAACAAATAACGACGAATAACTTGATTGCCCTGTGGTTGCTTTTGATGCACCAGCATCACCGGTGATTCCAGATCATGATCTTCACGGAGGGTAAACTTGTGCAACGAACTTATATGGGGAAAAGATTGGAATCCATATTCACTCATAAAACGCGGTTTTTGATTCAAATAATCTCGAAATGGGCGTTCACCATGCCAGACCTCCCAGTAGTGTACATCACCAGAAAACTGAGAATTAGGCGGCGCTTCAAGATTGGAACTTGGTGAACTGGGCCAGTAGGGCCGGGATGGATCATATTTTTGACAGACGCCGGGCAAGAGTTTGTGAAAAATTTGCCGGTAGTCTTCCCATAATTGGGCGGGAAGCTGGTTTTTCCAGCCCCAGCTTTCCCAGGCGGCCTCCACTTCATTATTCCCACACCATAAAACCAGACCGGGATGATGCCGCAAACGCTTAACCTGATAAATGGCCTCCTGTTCTATATTTGACAGATCTTCCGGTGTTGCGGGATACAGGCTGCAGGCAAACATGAAATCCTGCCAGATCATGATGCCATACTCATCACAAAGGTCGTAAAAAATATCCTGTTCATAAATACCACCACCCCAGACTCGTAGCATGTTCATATTAGCTTCCTTGACTGAACGAAGCAGGTATTCATATTTGTGAGAATCCACCCTGGTGACAAAACTGTCTGCTGGTATCCAGTTGCCACCCTTGGCAAATATGGGTATTCCGTTAATTACAAACTCAAAACTCTTGCCAAAAGCATCCTTTTCCTGTCTCAATTCACTGGTTCTCATGCCGATGCGTTGCCTGGCCTGGTCCAGAAGATGGCCCTTATGAATAAGAGTCATTTGTATCGTATAAAGTGGCTGTGCTCCATATCCATTAGGCCACCAGAATTGGGGACGCTGGAGGGTAACTTCCAGAGAACAGCCATTGAGTCCGGAGGTTAGGTTCAGCTCTTTTTTAACAGGGTTAAAGGCACCTTCGGGGGAAGTGATCCCGATAGTTACCCGGGTTTCTTGAGTAGCATAAATCTCCAGATAAACGGTGATTTCCGCTTTGGAATTATCGAGGGATTTTTGAACTATATGGAAATCACGGATTTTAGCTGTACTCCAGGCTTGCAGATAAACAGGTTGCCAGATGCCGCAGGTCACCAGCCGCGGACCCCAGTCCCAGCCATAGTGATAGGGGGCTTTGCGGGTGTAGGGACTGGTTTTTTCGCCATGGTCATTAATAGCGGGCAATTGATAATCAAGCTGCTGCATGCGTGGAAGTACTTCATTGATAGGTGAACGAAAATGGACAAGCAGCACATTTTCACCCTTCAGCAAAAAATTTTTGCAGGGTATCCGCCACTCACGGAACATATTATTAGCTTGTAAAAGCAAATGGTCATTCAAAAATACCGAAGCATAGGTGTCCAGCCCCTTGAAAACCAGCTCAATTTGTTCGTGTCGGAATATTTCGGCAGGCAAAGAAAATCTGGTCTGATATTCCCAGTCCGTTTTACCAACCCACTGCACTTTACTTTCGTTATCACGATAGAAAGGATCGTCCATGAGGCCAGCACGTAACAGGTCTGTATGCACGGTACCTGGAACCTTTGCTGGAAACCATTTAGCCGTTCCCTTTTGACGAAAAAACCAGTTTTTATGCAACTCTTTTTTTAACATATTAACACGAAAATAAAATGAAAATAATAAACACACGAACCCCCAAAAACACGAACCTCACCACGCCTCTGCTTCCTCGGCATTCTTGGGACCCAGCTTCCCTTCCACCGATTTAAGTAATTCCTGTGGATTATAGACTACCCCGGATTTGATAACCAGTTGTACATTGCGAGTATTGCGAATGTCCTGCAGAGGATTCCCTTTCACCACAAATAAATCCGCCAGTTTGCCATTTTCGATGCTGCCCAGTTTGTCCCCTACTTTCAGTGCCCGGGCGCCGTTGATGGTGGCAATTTTCAGCGCGGCAGCCGGTGGAATCCCGGCCAGCACAAAAGTTTCCAGCTCTCGATGAGCTGAGAAGCCTGCCAGATATTCACCATTGCTTGGATAATCCGTACCCAGGGTGATGAGATCGCCGCCACCCATATCATAAAAGGCCTTAATGGTTTTGCGTTTCACCCAGTAAATTTTATCGAATTGTTCAATGTAGCGCCTCTGGGGATGCTCTTTATGGTATTGACGAACATAAGGAGTAAAATACTTTTGCTCATCCGTCCAGTAGTCAAAGCCTTCGGTGCGTTTGCCGTAATAACCATAGGCTGTAATTGTGGCATCGAAATAAACGCGATGTTTGATGAACATTTGTGCAATTTTTTTAAATTCCGGCATATCCGGAGTGACCGAAACCAGACTGGCATAAGCAGGCTTATCCGGAAGCAAAGCATCCCCACCCAGGAAATGCTCTACTCGATCGATACCCAGTAAAATAGCATCTCGCGGATTGATGGTATTATGAAACCCAGAATCAAGATGACCGGTGACAGTGAGACCATGCAGGTGAGCCCGTTCGATGAGCGCCTTAAGATGTTTCGGGCTAATTCTTTTTGCTTTAAATCCTGCCACACCCTGTTCGGCCCAGTAATCCACCTCCTGATAAATCTGCTCCACCGTCATATCTGGGTTCCAGTTGGGGCGGGCCGGTCCAAAATAAGGACCGGAGTTGAAAATACGAGGCCCAATTTGCTCCCCTCGATCAATTCGCTTGCGTGCTTCCATCATTCCCTCAGGATCAAATTCCCCGGCAGGAAAAGTTGAAGTTACCCCGTTGGCTAAAAATACCACCGGATTGACCACATATTCGTCCCGTCGCCTACGACCGAACAAATTTACGTTGTAATGAGCATGCAGATCAAAAATTCCTGGAAGAATGTATTCATCATCATCGAGATCAAGAACCTTAGCGCCTGTAAGGTCATAGTCTTTCAAGTCAGCCCCTGTGTCCAGAAATTTACCCCCGACAATTATTATGGCGCTATTCTTCTTGACCGTATCCTCTACCGCATTAAATACCCACCCGCCTCGCAACACTAAATAACCGGATTGTGCATTAACCAATTGCGCAAGGCAAAACAGTAATAAAAGAACCTGAATACCAAAATTTTTGTGTCTCTGCATAACTTCCCTCCGTACTTCGTGAGTTAACTTGACTTATTCCTAAACTATGTCAAAAAGAAGACGGATTTTATACTCTAAATACAGGTTAAATAAAAATCTTTTGCTATCTTATAAAATTGTGGGAGAAAATCAACTGAAAAATAAGTTCATGAAAAGAAGCTACAAATTATACCTATTTAACCGCGTTTTGAACTCATCTACCCTACCACCTGAACCCCGGGTTTGTCCTCATTTTAGGTT
>CAZMEG010000063.1:608-11599 GCA_964565205.1 uncultured Cytophagia bacterium | reverse complement strand
ATGCACACACCATGGAAAGATTTGCCCGAAGAACACAAACGACTCATTGTGGAAGGGGACGGTGATTTTTGTGGCATTAAAGGATTTTTTGAATGGCTGGAAAGAAAAAAGTACAAGATTGGCGTGCGAGTATTTCTTAGTCGTTATCGGGGCTACATTCCCTGCCCGGATTGTAACCGCACCCGGTTACGTCCGGAGGCTCTGTATGTGAAGATTCACGGTAAAAACATTGGTGAAATTACCCGCATGACCATCCAGGAGGCTCACGAATTTTTTAATCATATAAAATTAACCCCCTTTGAAGAAGAAATTGCCCATCAAATATTGAAAGAGCTACGCTTTCGATTGAGCTATCTGGTTGAAGTGGGTTTGGGTTATTTAACCCTGGACCGACGTACACAAACTCTTTCCGGAGGTGAATTTCAGCGCATTAATCTGGCCACCGCTGTGGGTTTTAAGCTGGTAGGTTCTCTATACATTCTCGATGAACCCTCTATTGGCTTGCATCCCCGGGACATTCAACGTCTGATTAAAATTTTGCAGGCTTTACGGGATCAGGGCAATACTGTGGTGGTCGTGGAGCACGACCGTGAAATGATGCAGGTTAGCGATCAACTGGTGGACCTGGGACCAAGGGCTGGTGAGCAGGGTGGCGAAGTTGTGTTTCAGGGCACTTTTGATGAAATCCTGCGCAATGGCGTGCATTCTTTGACCGCTCAGTATCTAAAAGGAGAAAAATTTATTCCGGTGCCTGAATCAAGACGCCGGGGGAATGGCAGGAGTCTGCGCATTGTGGGTGCACGGGAGCACAATTTAAAAAACATCGATGTGGAAATTCCGCTGGGGATGTTTGTGGTGGTCAGCGGGGTTTCCGGTTCCGGGAAAAGTACGCTGGTGTACGAAATTCTTTATGCTGCCCTGGGACGACATTTTGGCTTCTGGAAAGGTCGGATTGGTGCACACGATCACATTGAGGGGGTGGAAAATATCGATGGTGTGGTCATGGTAGATCAATCCCCCATTGGTCGTACGCCCCGGTCCAATCCGGTGACTTATACCAAGGCCTTCGATGAAATCCGCCGTTTATTTGCACAAACCCGAAGAGCGCGAGTGAGAGGTTATGTACCGGGTACGTTTTCTTTCAATTCTCCAGGAGGGCGCTGTGAACGTTGTGAAGGGTCTGGTGTGGAGAAAGTGGAAATGCAGTTTCTGGCCGACCTTTATTTAACCTGCGAAGAATGTGATGGTAAACGCTACAAAAGTGAAGTGCTGGAAGTTCATTATAAAGGTAAGAATATCTACGAAGTACTCAATCTGACCATTTCTGAGGCTCTTGAATTTTTCCAGGATGTACCACGGGTGGTGAACAAACTGAAAATTCTTGATGATGTAGGGCTGGGTTATCTTCGTTTGGGTCAACCTGCCACAACCCTTTCGGGTGGTGAAGCTCAGCGAGTCAAATTAGCGGCTCATTTAAGCCAGAAAGAGGGAAAGCAGCAATTGTATATTTTTGATGAACCTACTACCGGTCTGCACTTTGATGACATCTCTAAACTGCTGCGTTGTTTCGATCAACTTATAGAGGCTGGCAATTCGGTGCTGGTCATTGAACATAATCTGGATGTGATTAAATGTGCCGATTATATTATCGATCTGGGTCCCGAAGGCGGAGAGGCCGGGGGGTATGTGGTTGCCACCGGTACCCCTGAACAGATTGCACAAAACCCTGATTCTTACACCGGGCAGCATTTACGACCTTACCTGAATATTGCAGGTACTAAGAAGATTATGAAGTCTGAACCAATGATTGAAAATCTTGATTAAAAGGCATATCGGTTGTTCTGGAGAAAAAAATGTCTTTAACAAACATTTTACTGACTGGCAAACCGGGTGTAGGCAAAACCACAATTATCCAGAATATTGTGGAAGAACATGGGAAAAAAGCGGGTGGATTTTACACTCGTGAGATGCGCGAAAACCATCGAAGAACAGGATTTGAAATCATCACTCTCGATGGCAAAAAAGGGGTTCTGGCCAGCGTACATTTGGAAAGTCCTTATCGAGTGGGAAAATATCGGGTAAATTTAAAAGATCTTGAAGAAATTGGCGTAAAGGCCATTGAAGAAGCTTTACATCATGCAGACCTGGTGGTGATTGACGAGATAGGCAAAATGGAACTATTTTCCAAAAATTTTAGAAAAGTCGTCAAGCAAGCTCTGGATTCACCGAAAAAATTTTTAGGCACAATCATGCATGGCTCAAATCCTTTTGTGGATAAAATCAAACAACGTGCCGATGTAAAAATCTTTGAAATCACCGAACGCAACAGGAACTACATTACAGGAGACATTAAAAAATTACTGGAATGGGGAATTTAATTCTTCAATTCTTTATGAAAATGAAATCCTTTTTCCCAAAAATTTATTTGATTGTACTGGCATTAATGATGATCCTGTACTATTTTCTTCGTTCTCCTGATAACATCTTTTTTGCCCAATTGCAGATGGAATCCGATGCCATGACAATTGTTAACTATTATATTCCCCGCCAAATTAAATTAGAGGATCACCCCCGGGAACCTTTATTAAAACTGCCAGAATTTAAATCAAACCACCCTCGTTACGGTACTCTTATTCTGGGAAACGGTAACGATTCACTATTCACAATAATTTTAGATGAATCGAAACAGGAAGGATTCAGCTATTTGTATATCGACAAAAATAACAACGAAGATTTAACCGATGATGGCGAACCCTTCTGGGATGAGGATAAGATTACCTACTGGACTAAAGATGTCCTCATGGATGTTCGGTATGAAAACAACCCTCAGGCAGCAGTTCCTTATCAGGTAAGTTTCTATCGATACAAGAACCGGTTGGATGATGTAATCGTGGCTTATCGTAATTGTTATCGTAAAGGGCAAATTGCTTTAAAAGACACCACTTATAAAATCGCTATACTGGATGACGACCTGGATGGATTTTTTCATGATATCAACCAGGGAGCTATCATAATTGATGTGAATCATGACGGTGTCCTGGACGGAAATACGGATTCTCCTGAATTGCTTGAATTTGCTCAACCCGATCAAGCCTTTAATGTGCAGGGCTATTCTTACAAAATTAAATATGTGAGTCCATCTGGGGACAAGATAACCCTCGCTCTTGCCGATACGCTGGTGCCTCCAAAAGAAGTTTTATCTACCGGGATACCAGCCCCGGATTTTACCTCAACGGCAATAAATGGACAAATTGTAGAATTGACCGCATGGCAGGGAAAAGTGATCCTTGTTGATTTCTGGGCTACGTGGTGTAAACCGTGGGAAAAAGAATTGCGAAATCTAAAGAATGTCTATTTTCGTTATCATCGTCAGGGATTTGAAATTATTGGTGTAAGCCTTGATTACGATTTAGATACCTTGCAAGAGTACATCAAAAAAAATCGGATTCCCTGGCCACAAATCGCTGACGGTCAAGGGTGGAGCATGCCATTGGTCCAGCTTTATCGAGTGCATGCTTTACCTAAAAATTTCCTGATCGATCGAAACGGTATTATTCGTTACAAAGACGTATTTGGCAGGAATCTGAGTACCAAGGTCCGTGAACTGATACACGAACCCTTCTGACCCCTTCCGAAATAATTACATTATAAATATTGTTTAAACTTCACAGACAGGAAAGATTAATTTAAAGGAGTCTATCATGTCTAAATATATCTTTATTTTGCTGTTAATAAGTTTCTTAGTTCAATCTAAACCGCTACTACCGCAGACCTACGGTATTTTAAATGAAAAAGCACCAAAATGGGAGATTAATCAGTGGTATCAACTTCCCGAAGGTAAAAAACGATTGGAACTCAGCGATTTTAAGGGAAAAGTAATCTATCTTTTTTGTTTTCAAGCCTGGTGCCCTGGCTGCCATAAATATGGATTCCCGACGCTAAAATACGTCATGAATCAATTTAAAAACGATTCAGAGGTCGTTTTTATAGCCATCCAGACTACATTTGAAGGATTTAAATATAATGGGTTTGAGCAGGCAAAGCAGGTAGCAAAACAATATAATTTAAATATTCCCATCGGTCAAAGTGGTTCGAAAAATGAACGTTCCAAATTTATGGTAAAATATCGAACAGGCGGTACGCCGTGGGTAATCATAATCGATAAACAGGGTATTGTTCGATATAATAACTTTCATATCCATCCCAAAAAGGCCGTTCGGCTAATTCGTTTATTAAAAACTGGTTACCAGAAAGGACAAAACAGAAGAGAAACAGCACTTGGAATTTAGTTGAATTAATTTTTTGGAATAAAAAGAAATTGACCTCAGTTAGCTTATTCTGAAACATTTATATGATGACATAGTTTAAAAAAAAGAAATTTAATTCATATCCATATTAACTAAACAAAGGAGGGTACTATGAGCAAGAAGTTCTTGCGTACAGGTATCATCTCAATTCTAATGGTAAGTATGTTTGCGTTATTTGGAATGGCACAGGAGAAAAAAAGTAACCAGAAAACTACTGTAATTACTGGTACTCTGGTGGATTTAGCCTGCTATGCCAAAGGTGGATTTCTCACCAATGATCATGGCAACATGAAAAAATGCGGTACCATGTGTGCCACCGGTGGTATCCCCGTAGCCGTTGTAGACGCCAACAAACGTGTTCATTTTCTGGCTGCCCCTGCACCGGGTTATGCCCCCTATGTGGGAAAAGAGGTGCGTTTGACCGGTATGGTGGGCAAGCATGCCGATGCTTTTCTTCCGCAAAAACTGGAAGTGAAGGAGAATGGTAAATGGGTAGAAAAGAAACTACCTAAAACCATGATGTAATCTTTTAACATTAATTGAATGAAAACCCCGGACTATTCGCCGGGGTTTTTTATTATCTACGGTATAATTTACTATTAGGCCTACAGAGTGTTGGAGCAATGGAGTATTGGGAACCGTAACTGCAATCGCACATACCATCACTCGATTTGATAATTCATCAAATTCCACTTCGTGCACTTCGCGTACTTCGTGGTTTTATTTTTTCTGCACTCACTTATATTGTTTATTTATGCACATGTACTTTCTTACAGCTTACTATTTGTTTAGATGGGTTAATGTAATGAAGTACTGAAATGTTGGAGCATTGTACACCGGGTCTTAGGGCCGGGACTTTTGGAGTAGGCATACGAACAAACAGTGCCTTGCCAGAGAGCTTTCTTTGGCCGGCATCTCATTTGAAGTACAGACTCCCTTGCCAGTAGATATAAAGTCGTTCGTTTAGATTGTGATTGTTGGTAAAGTAAGCAGCTAGCTAATATACGGCTGCACTGGATGCAAGGGATGGAGTTGAGTAGGTGGCTTCTGTGCTCTCTGGAAAGATTAATGAGATGCGTGACTCTGGTGCCCTGAAACCCTTGCACCAGTGAGCCGAAGCGTTATCTGAAAACTCGATTTTCTTTCAACAACGTTAATGAATAGTGCAGGTTAAATTTAATTTATTTCCTCCAATACAGCGGTGAAATGCCGCAAATAAGGGGCTTCACGTACGATGCGCAATCCTTTAATCTTGTCGCGTTTTTTGTAAATTTCCACAATGGATTCGGCTACATAATTCATATGCATGGTTGTGTAAACGCGTCTGGGAATGGCCAATCGGACCAGTTCTAATTTCGGATACTGAATTCTGCCTGTGGCAGGGTCTTTTTTGGCAAACATCAAACTACCGATTTCCACGGCACGAATACCGGCTTCCCGGTATAAGGCCACGGTCAAAGCCTGGGCTGGAAATTGTTCCTGGGGAATGTGAGGTAAGAAGTCTCGAGCGTTCAAATAGACGGCATGTCCTCCGACGGGTTTAACAATAGGGATGCCTTCTTTATCCAGTGTCTCGCCCAGATTCCGAACCTGGTTAATACGGAACTGTAAATATTCTTCATCCAGCACTTCTTCGAATCCACGCGCCATCGCCTCCAGGTCGCGCCCAGCTAATCCCCCATAAGTTGGAAACCCTTCGATTAAAATCAGCAGGAAAGTTACTTTTTCAGCCCAGTTATCGTCGTTCAGGCCCAGAAAACCACCGATATTAACCAATCCGTCTTTTTTGGCACTCATGGTACAACCATCCCCATAGGAAAACAGTTCTCGGGCAATTTCCAGTATGCTCTTATTTTCATAGCCGGGCTCACGTTCTTTAATGAAATAGCAATTTTCGGCAAAGCGACAGGCGTCAAAATAAAGAGGTATGCCATATTTTTCCAAGAGTGCTCTGGTTTCACGAACATTTTGCATGGAAACGGGTTGCCCACCCCCGGAATTGTTGGTGATAGTAAGCATAACCAGTGGAATTTTCTCGGGACCGTGCTTTTTAATCAAATGTTCCAGTTTGTTCAGGTCCATGTTTCCTTTAAAGGGATGCTCCCGTTGTGGGTCCAGCCCTTCTTCAATCACCAGATCCATAGCCTGACCGCCATGATATTCCACGTTAGCGCGGGTGGTATCAAAATGGATGTTGTTGGGTACAATGTCCCCCTGCTTTAATACTACCGAAAACAGTAAGTTTTCCGCTACCCGTCCCTGATGGGTGGGAATGATGTGTTTGTAGCCAAAAATTTTGTGTACTACATCTTCAAAATGATAGTAATTACGACTGCCTGCATACGATTCGTCTCCCAGCATCATACCTGCCCATTGATAATCACTCATGGCCGAGGTGCCGCTATCCGTGAGAAGATCGATATAAATACTTTCTGAAGGAAGATTAAAGACATTGAAACCAGCTTCACGAATTAAACGATCCCTCTCTTCACGAGTGGTCTTTTTGATGCGCTCCACCACCTTAATTTTAAATGGTTCTGATGGAAATTCCATGGGATTTCTCCTGCTTTTTTAAGATTCAAAGGTGAGTGAACTTGTAAAAAATTTTAGTTTAAATTGGACTTTAATAAAACCAGTTTCTATTCCAGAATGATTTTTAATACGGGGTTTGTAAAAAGATTTTAAAGCAACCTTCTCCTCTTCGGAGATTAATTTCAATTGTGCGAGAGTTTCCAATATCACAGCATGGGAGGCTCGTTTGTTGCCATCTTCTACTTTGATGGCAATCCCCAGAGGCCTGGGTTTTTGAACCCCCACACAACGAATGCCTTCGGCTCCAACTTTGCTGATCATGCGACCATTCATTAGTTGCATGAATTGGGTATCAAAGCGCCCGGTTCCGGCTATCATTTCAGCATTCTGGCTCATCAATTGAAAAATTCGTTCTGCTAACGGTTCCTTACTGTTAGCCAGTCTTGCATACATGTAGGCCATTTTACGCAGGGGCAGATAAAACACCGGCGCACTGCATCCATCTACTCCTACCGATATTTTATCTACCGGTAACTCTGAAAACTGGGCAACTTTGTTTAAAATGAATTGCTGCACGGGATGCTTTGGATTCAAATAATCGTTTAAACTCCAGTCATGTTTCACAGCAACCGATAACATCCCGGCATGTTTGCCCGAACAATTATTATAAATAGGAGACCGCTCTAAATTTTCACAAATGATTTTTTCGGCATTTGTTTTATCAAAAGGAGGATGATACCCACATTTTAAATAAGTGGCATCCAGACCAATTTTTTTTAAAATACTCTTCACAGCATTGATATGAAAATCTTCGCCATTATGAGAAGCCATCATTACAGCCAGCTCTTTGTCGGTGAAATTAAAAGCTTCGTCAAGTTTTTCTTCCAGTACCGGCATGAATTGGAAAGGTTTTGCAGCAGAACGGATGTAGGTTTTCAAATCTGGATTTCCCGTGGCAGCGATTAAGTTCCCTCCGGCATCAACCACGGCCACATGCCCTCGATGAATACTTTCAATACGACCATTGCGTATCACTTTTGCTAATATATCAGACAAAATGTTCTCCTTTTTGAAATAGAAATATTATCAAGCATGTCGAATAATTTCAAGCATCTCACGAACAGCCCGCTCCATGCCCACCATCACAGCCTTGGCAACAATAGAATGGCCAATGTTTAATTCTTCGATTTGTTCGATTTGAACAATTTCCCGCACATTATGATAATTCAATCCATGACCCGCACTTACCCCGAGATTCAATTTTGCCGCAGCCATGGCCATGGAACGCAGCCGTTCCAGTTCATCCATCATCGTTCCCAGGTCTTCGGCATTGGCATAGGGTCCTGTATGTAATTCGATATAATCAGCTTTGCATTCCGCCGCAGCTTTAATTTGTTCAATATCCGGGTCAATGAAAAGCGACACCACTATGTTATGATTGCGCAACTGAGTTACCACCTCTTCAATCCATTCAAACTCAGATACCACATCAAGGCCGCCTTCGGTGGTAATCTCCTCCCGTCGTTCTGGAACCAGGGTTACCATATCCGGTACGACTTCCAGGGCCCGACGGATCATTTCATCGGTGGCCGCCATTTCCAGATTAAGGTGCGTTTTGACCACCTCCTTGAGGATGTACAGGTCTTTGTCCTTAATATGGCGTCGGTCTTCCCGTAAATGGCAGACGATTCCATCAGCCCCGGCCATTTCAGCAGCTATGGCGGCCGCAACAGGATCGGGTAATTTGCCCTTACGAGCTTCTCGTAAGGTAGCTACATGATCTACATTGACGCCCAAACGTTTCATCGCTGTACCCTCCTCTCTTGAAAAATTTTTGATAGAGTAATAAATTTAAATCCTTTCTTTTTCAAATTTGGAATTTCTTTTTCGAATACACTTAACAGATTTTTCCCAGGATGACCGATTCCAATGGCATAGCCCTTTCTAACCGCCATTTCTGCCAGTTCGTAGAGCTTTTCTTTGATATAAGGCTTCTCATCCAGAACATCCAGAAAAGAATCGTTTTTTAGGGCGGGCACTCTCTTTTTTACTGCCCATTCAAAAGCCAGACTTCTGGAATTTGTACGACTGTCCAGAAAAAATAAGTTGGTGTTTTTTAATTCATCCATGACCACAGCCAGTAAATTACCATCCACGGTAGCCTGAGAACCCATATGATTATTCAAACCCACCGCATGGGGAACCAGTTTAATAGCCCGGCGTAATCGCTGTCGAATTTCTGCTGGCTGCATGGAAGTAAGTAAAATAAAGTGACTATTTTTTGATTTCCCGTTCATAGCCTCCATGGGCATGTGGATAAGAACCTCATGGCCCTGTTTGGCTGCCATCTCTGCAATCCTTTTCGATTCCGGTAAACCTGGAATAACAGCAAAGGTAATTTTAGAATCCATATTTAAGAATCCTTCCACCAGATCATTGTAAAAGTAACCAAAATCGTCCACAACCAGGGCTATGTTACCCACCTGTCGTTCCAGGTTGCGATCATAAATCAGGGTCAAATCGAATAAGGGTTTCCCTTTTAACCCTACCAGGATAAAAAACCGATCACTTCGTGGATTAGTTTCGGCACGAATAATTTCCCCGTGCAATTCTCTAAAACGGTTAATCAGGGCAACATAGGGTTCCAGTGGATTTAAATCACCGGGAATATGAATTATTTTGTGTTCGCTACTGCCACCAAACCACTCCATACGAATACCAAAATTTAACAAAACCGGATAGATACTGAATCTTAAAGCTTCTTCGTGAGAAAAGTTGTCAACGGAATCCTCGTCACTCCATAAGTTTTGTATAATTTCAGATTTAATCACCATTTTAAACATACCGAGAAATAGAGCCGAAAACAAAAGAACCCAGAAAAATCTTATTTTCCACAGAGGAGGTTCCCTGGAAATTTTCATAGTCTTTTATTGAAAAAATGCTTTTAAATCAGACCAGGAAGGATCTTGATCGTTGCTGATGTCCTCCCAGCGAAAAATGGCCCAGTCTCCAGTAGTGTTCACTTCCAGTGTAAATTTAGCCTGTCCCCGATAAAGCACCGGAATGTTTTTGTCCTGCCGTAGATGATGAGCCTGTATGATATAATTCTGTGTGAAATCCGCCGTGGTACTGCCTTCGTTCCGACTTACTTCTATAAATGTTAGACTTAATAGAGAGTCTCCAGGGGTAGCCTGGAAGAGTTGCGTTAAATAACGACGCTCATCTCTCAGGTCCCATCCTTCAAAAGTACCCGGTTGATTGAATGCCACTCCCAGGTCCGGAACAAACACAAATTTTCGTGTTGAACGGGTAGAATCTACAAAGCTGCGGATGTAATTCTCAACATTTCTTTCCTGAAAAGCAATTTGTAAATTTACAAAAACAATATCCGGTGTGCTCGGAGGGATGAAATTTGAAGCATTTTGCTCAGGTGGTTCAGGTTCCCGGGTACTGAACGGATTGGCACACCCTGCCAGAATAACCCAGGCCAGACTCACTATCACCTCGAATTTAATTAATACTGTTTTATTCCCTGAATAATTCATCAAAAATTGTGCATACTCAACCTTCATTCAGCAAAGTGTATGAATTGAAAGATTTAAAAAATCTCTTGTTTGGGAGATTTTAAAATCATAAATTGAAATTATGTTTATACGGCTCATATTATTATTCACCCTGGTGCCCATGGTGGAATTAGCTCTTCTCATCGAGCTGGGCAAACGAATTGGTGTTTGGGAAACTCTTGCCATCGTCCTTCTCACTGGAGTTCTGGGAGCCACTCTGGCCCGCACTCAGGGATTTGTATTGATCCAGCGTATCCGACTCGAACTTTCCCGGGGCCAAATACCAGGGGATAGCCTTTTAGATGGATTCTTGATTCTGGCTGGAGCACTGCTTCTTCTTACTCCTGGCCTTCTTACCGATGCTGTGGGTTTTTCAATGCTTTTACCTGTTACCCGTACTCTATTTCGTAATTATCTTAAAAAATTTCTTAAAAGAAAATTCCAAACCGGTGAAAGTGAAATCCATGTTAATTATCACATTGATGACGTATAGAAAATTTAGAGTTTTTAAGGATTAATGCAAGGAATATTTTGGCATGAATTGTAAGGTTCAAAGTACCCCTCTTTCGCATTCCATTCTGTTAAAAAC
>CAZMEG010000063.1:324-598 GCA_964565205.1 uncultured Cytophagia bacterium | reverse complement strand
ATGTTGATGATCTTTGAAATGTTAAAAAACCGGTTCAAATAAATGCAATATATTTAAAGACTCTAAATATTCTTTTATTCTTTTATTTGAAAGTTTAATATACTCTTCGTTTATTTCATAGCCAATATAGAATCTTTTTGCTTTTAGTGCTGCAATTGCTGTTTGTCCACTTCCCATAAAAGGATCTAAAACAATTTCTCCTTCAAAAGTGAACAGTTGAATACATCGGTATGGTAGTTCTATTGGAAAAGGGGCAGGATGTCCAATCTTTTTT
>CAZMEG010000063.1:0-314 GCA_964565205.1 uncultured Cytophagia bacterium | reverse complement strand
GGTAAATGTTTCCTTACAAAATACTAAAATATATTCATGAATATCTCTCAATGTCGGATTGGCTGCTGACATCCAACTTCCCCATGCTGTTGAAGGGCTTGCACTGGATGCTTTATTCCATATAATTTCTCCTCTCATTAAATAACCAATATCAAGCATATCCTCGATAATGTAAGAATGCAACGGAATATATGGCTTTCTACCAAGGTTTGCTACATTTATACATACCCTCCCCCCAGGTACTAATACACGATATACTTCCTTCCATACTCTTTTGAGAAAATCTCTATATTCTTTTAATGTAAGGTTTTCAT
>CAZMEG010000062.1:0-11615 GCA_964565205.1 uncultured Cytophagia bacterium | reverse complement strand
GTTTTGTAAATTGGAGAGTGGGTATGTGAGAGTATACGTTTGGTAGTTGATTTTTGGGATTTTAAGATTGGGATTTGATTCTTGTGTCTTTGGGATTTAAGATCGTGATTTTGTTTTTAGTTACTTGGGATTTACGTTTGATAATTGTTTTTTGGGATTTGGGATTTTAAAATTGGGATTTGTTTTTTGGGATTTGGGATTTAAAATAGGGACTCGTGATTTAAGGATTCACCATCAGGTTACCACAAATCTTTAGTGATAAATAATGGAAAACCTATCACAAATTATCAAAACCTTCGCCTCGGACCTCTGGCATCGGTTTCGTACCATTGCCTTGACCATTGATCAGGTGGATCGCTTTGTGGGGATGAGTCCCGGTGGCGAATTCATGGAGGGTGAAAGTCGCTGGTTGCAAACGCTGGCTGAAAATCCAGATGAGATAAAAGAAGTGGCACTGGATATGGTGCTGCGTGCCTTTCGTACGGCTCTGGAATCGCCCAATCATCTAATCATGGCTCACCTCCATGAGCACTCTTCGGCTTCTTTTCAGGAACTCATGGAATTGAGCAAATTGAATCGGCTGTCATTAAGCGAGAGAATTAATGACCTGATTCAGGTAGGCCTGGTAAGTAAAGACTTGCAGACCGGACAGGTACAGATCACCGCCGCCGGCGAAGCGTTAGTGACACTCATTAAACAGTTTCAGGAAACCCTGGCTGAGACTATCTCAGGCAAATTAAACAAAATATCATGAAGCAATTAAATTCGAAATTCGATACTCACGCAAAGACGCTGAGACGCGAAGCTTGTCAATTAATGGGATTTCAACAATTGGTTTTTGGGATTTGTAAAATTGGAATTTAACCATGAAATGCCCTTATTGCACATTCGACGGCCACCGCATGGACTTACATGCCCATCTTGTGGATGAGCACGCTGAAGAAGTCAAAATTTATGTGGATGAAGCCGTGGGTAAAATGGTGTACGAGTTAAACTGCCCCCTTTGCGATGAGGGCGTCAAACAACCCCTGCCCAAGCGCGCTGCCATTCTGGAAGAATACAAACGAGAAATCCGCATGGTGGCCTTTGACCTGCTTTTGTATCATCTCCAGGATATCCACGATGACTCCAATCTTATTCAATTAAAATAAATATTATTGAATAATATCCAGCAGGGCACGCCTGGTTAAAACTTTAGCTAAATGACGACGGAATTCGGTAGAGGCGTGGATATCGCTGTGAGGTTCAATATCCTCCTGTGAGGCGATTTCTGCGGCTTCTTCGATGATCTCCCTGGTTAACTTTTGACCGCTCAATATTTGTTCAGCCCGAAAAGCCTCGACCGGTTTTTCCCCAACGCTTAATAATACAATCCTGACTTTTTTGCAGTTTTTATTCTCATCAAAAGTAACCAGCGTGGTCACGCCTACAAGCGCATAATCGCCATGCCGTCTGGCCACTTCTTTGAAAGCAAATTTGGTATTTTCAGGCAGCCGAGGAATTTTAATTTCGGTTAAAAGCTCCTCTGGTTCCATAGCGGTAGTGAATAAAGTAACAAAGAAATCTTTAGCGGGAATCCAGCGTGAGCTTTTTTGATTTTGTACACAAAATTCAGCATCCAGGGCCACCGTGACGGCCGGGAGTTCCGCAGCGGGATCGGCGTGAGCCAGGCTTCCCCCTATGGTGCCCCGATTGCGAATTTGTGGGTGTGCAATAAATGGCATGGTCGCATGGAGCAACGGGCATT
The DNA here is from genome assembly GCA_964565205.1 of uncultured Cytophagia bacterium. Classification (GTDB taxonomy): domain Bacteria; phylum Zhuqueibacterota; class Zhuqueibacteria; order Oceanimicrobiales; family CAZMEG01; genus CAZMEG01. The sequence goes on along the minus strand of CAZMEG010000062.1, from coordinate 9,868 downwards.
TTTCGGCAATAATTGAGCTTTTTTCAACAGTGCGCTGGCGGGTCATGGCACCTATTCGGAGGTGGCCATCGGGTTCATTCTTAATATAAAACAGTTCTTTCACCCGATTCAAATCAATGAGTACGGACGGTTGAGCCAGTCGGAAATTCATGGCAGGTACGAGACTCTGTCCCCCGGCCAGGACTTTAGCGTCGTCGCCGTACTCTGCAAGAAGATTAACGACTTCTTTTAGATTTTCAGGGGCGAAGTATTTAAATGGTGCTGGTTTCATTTATTTTTGATTAATTTAAACAGTAAATCAGGGCTCAATGGAATTTGTAAAATTTCAACGTTATAGTCTGAAAGCGCATCTTCCACGGCCTGAGCAAAAAGGGCTCCCACCGGTATAGCACCAGCCTCCCCGGCACCCTTAACTCCCAGCGGATTTAATGGCGAAAGAGTTTCGGTGTGATCGGTTTCGATGGGAGGAATTTCACAGGCTGTGGGCAGAAGATAGTCCATGAAAGAAGCATTGAGTAATTGGCCGTTATCATCGAAAACGAGTTTTTCGTAAAAAGCGTTTCCGATACCCTGGGCTACTCCACCATGAATTTGCCCCTCCAGAATGAGCGGGTTAATCACCTTGCCGCAATCGTGCACTACAACATATTTTTTGATCTTGACCTGCATGGTTTCAGGATCCACTTCCACGACCATGGCGTGCACGCCGTGAGCCGTGCTCCCTCGATCCGGGCCAAAGTAGGCGGTAGCCTCCAGACCGGGTTCGGTGCCTGGTTTCACAGCGCCACGCAAGGGATTGGCTTCAATGGCAAGGTCTCCTAATTTGATGGCTTTCTGCGGGGCACCCTTCACATAAACCTTTCCATTTTCTAAAATCAAATCCGCTTCGGAAGCTTCCAGTAGTTCACTGGCCAGCTTAAGGATTTTTTTTCGTACTGAACTGGCTGCTGCATGAATGGCATTCCCTGCTACTACAGCTCCTCGACTGGCGAATGTGCCCGTACCCCAGTGGAATTCGCGCGTATCTCCTGTGACCACCCGCACATCCTTTACATCGACCCCGATCTGGTCAGCAACAATCTGGGCAAAAACGGTGAAATGTCCCTGTCCCTGCGTGCCCACCCCTGTGGCTACATTGACTTTTCCACTGGCATCTACGGTCACCCGGGCGCCTTCATAAGGTCCAATCCCTGTACCTTCCACATAAGCTACCACACCGATTCCCACATGGTGACCCTGTGCTTTTAATTTTGGTTGCTCTTCTTTGATGAAATTCTCATAACCAATTAACTCCAGTGCTTTGTCCAGAGTTGGTTCATAATTCCCGCTATCATAAACCAGTGGGGCAAAATCCTGGTAAATAATTTCGTGATTGTGAGGGAAAGCATCCGGTGATAAAAAGTTTTTCCGGCGAATCTCCACTCGATCCATCTGAAGTTCCCTGGCAGCAAGATCAAGCAACCGTTCCATGACAAACACACCGTGCTGACGTCCGGCGCCTCGATAGGGCGTTACAATGGGAGTGTTGGTGAAAACCGCTTTAAATTCGCTGTAGTAATTAGGGATATCATAGGGTCCCAGTAAAGTGCACTGACTATTTATGGGTACGGTGAGACCGTAAGGCACATACGCTCCGGAATCATGCAAAAAGTAATCGCGAACCCCCAGAATTTTACCATCTCTGGTGAGGGCCATTTCAGCTTCGTGAATTTGACCCCGTTCCTGGGTGGTGGCATAGAAATTCTCCAGGCGATCCTCGATCCATTTGATGGGACGTTTTAATTGGATAGCGATCCAGGGAATGAGCATCTCTTCGGGGTAGAACATCATGATTTTGGGACCAAAACCTCCGCCGATAAACGGAGCAATTACCTGAACCTGCGATTCGGAAAGGTTAAGTAATCTGGCCAGACCATTACGAATGGGGATGGGTGCCTGGGTGGTATCCCAGACTGTTAACTGCTGACTTTTTGCATCCCAGTCTGCTACAATCCCTCGATTTTCTATGGCGGCGGCGGTACCTCGATCATAGATAAAACGGCGTTTAATCACTACATCTGCCCGGGCACGGACCTTTTCGTAATCACCTTTCTGTTGAATAACATGAGCAGCTAAATTAGAGTTCAGGTCTTCATGAATACACGGTGCAGAGGGAGAAAGTGCCTGCTCCAGATCCACCACAGCGTCTATGGGTTCATAATCGACTTCGATTTCGGCTACGGCATCTTCGGCAAGATAGCGGGACTCCGCAACTACCGCCACGATGGCTTCACCTGCATGCCGCACCTTATTTCTGGCCAGAGGCACCTGCGTACGTTTGTTAAACACTATATTTTGTATGGGTGGAGGTGGCACCAGTAGCGGCCCCGGTTGCCAGTAGGAACCCAGATCATTTGCAGTAAAAATTGCCACCACGCCTCGGCACTTTCGTGCTTTGTTCAGGTTAATGTTTTTAATTCGGGCGTGAGCATGATCACTGCGCAGAAAAGCCACGTGTAACATTTCAGGTAAATGAATATCATCCACAAACAACGCCTGCCCTTTTAACAAACGCGGGTCTTCATTTCTTACAATTGGCGCACCAAAGAATCGTGTTGCCATGCTTCGTTCTTTGATTTTATTTAGACTTTCGACTGTTTAAAGTGGCAGCCAGCTTAACGGCCTTAACAATGTTCTGATATCCTGTGCAGCGACATAAATTGCCAGACAAAGCCAGGCGGATTTCTTCTTCCGTTGGATTGGGATTTTCCTGTAGAAATGGAACCAGGCTCATTAAAAAGCCGGGGGTACAAAAACCACACTGTAAAGCGTGGGCTTCCTGAAAGGCTTTTTGTAAAGGATGTAGTTTATTTTCTTCTTCAATTGATGCCAACCCCTCCACGGTTACGATCTCCTGCTCATGTGCTTGCACCGCGAACATCAGACAGGAACGTACAGCTTCACCATTAAGTAAAATGGTGCAAGCTCCACAAACTCCATGCTCACAGCCCACGTGGGTACCGGTTAAGCCAAGTTCATGACGCAAAAAGTCACTTAACAATAATCGTGGTTCTATGGATTTTTCATAGGAGATACCATTCACTTTTACATTAATCTTGACCTGCATATTTTTATTGATTCTTGCCATAGGGATGAATCTTATTAAAAATTCATAAAAAAATCAAGTGAAATTAAGGGTAAATTAAAGGAAGAAAATGGGGAAATTCTTTATTCCTCACTCAGCCCCAACAGGCTTTTAATTTGCAATTAAGCAAAATTTTAATTAATTTTGTTGTGGGAATAGAGATTAAAAGTGGTTTGCCAAAAGGCCTCAAAGTCGGGTTTGATCAGTTTAAAAAACTTTCCCGCATTTGTCGGCAAAGGTGTGTTACATTTAGAAGAATTTCTTTTACAACCGATCACTTACTGGTTTAATAAACTGCACCAGGATTAATGCCTGATTTTGTGAAATCTGATATTTAAAAAGAGGAGCTAAATATGTTGAAAAAAATGTTATGTTTGATTTTAATATTGGGATTATCCTGGAATCATGTGCTGTCTCAGAATATTTTAGAAAAAATTAAGCGCCCTGTGCAATTAGAAGACATTTTTGCCTGGAAGCAGTTAACCGACATTAAAATCTCCCCGGTCGAAGAAAATGGACAAAGGCTTATTGCATTTGTGGTAAGGGAAGTTAGTTCTGAGCAAAACCGCTGGGTGCCACAGATCTGGCTGATTTCTACAATCCCGGGTTCCAAACCATGGCAACTAACTCGACGCCCCAGAGGTGCCTACGCTCCACGCTGGTCTCCGGATGGTCAATGGCTGGCATTTTTATCTCAACACGGAGAAAAAGAAAAAGCCAAAACACAAATCTTTCTGGTTAGCAAAAATGGCGGTGAGGCAGAACCCATTACCGATCATCCGGAGGGTGTAGATTCGTTTGAATGGAGTCATGATGGTAGAGCTATCTATTTCCTGGCTAAGGACCCTCTTTCCGAGGCAGAGAAAAAGCAGCGCAAGAAAAAATATGATGCCAAAGAAGTAGAAAAAAAATTCCAGTACGCTCATCTTTATACCATCGATCTTAAAACTCGAACGACTCGCCGAATCACTAAAGGGAAATATCATATCTTTGAATTTGAATTGTCTCCGGATGGACAAACTCTGGCTTTTGCGGCCGCACCAACTCCACTGCTAAATTACACTGAACAGAGTGAAATTTACACCGTAAGTGTTCAGGGCGGACCGCGTAAGCAGATTACTTCCAGTCCGGGTATGGAATCCAATCTGAAATGGTCTCCTGATGGCCGCTGGCTTACATTTGCCAAAGATGCCACCCAAGACGGCACCTACCACTATGTGGCTCCCTCTCGCTTGTTTGCGGTTTCCGTTTCCGGTGGGAAGCCCATAATTTTGACCGGTAGAATTAAAACGGGTTTAAGCTTTTTCGGCGATTATTTCTGGTCACCGGATGGGAAATATATTGACCTGTTAATCAATGCCGGGGTAAGAAATCGGGCGATTCGGCTGCCCATTAAAATTTCTGGAGAACAAATCCAGGCTGGTAAACCAAAAATATTATTCGAACCGGAAGGTTTATTATCTCTATGGGATCGAGATCCGCGGGGAAAAGAAGTGGCTTTCGCCCTGCAAAATCCTGAGCAACCTCCCGATGTATATTTTGCTCAAAATGGCAAATTTACACGAGCTCGAAAAATCACCGATCTCAATCCCCAGGTTCGTCATTTGAAATTAGCACGACATGAGGTACTTCACTGGCAGAGTAAAGATGGTCAGGAGGTAGAAGGAATTCTTTACTACCCCCTGGATTATAAACCCAACAACCCTGTTCCCCTCATTGTGGATATTCACGGTGGGCCATTCAGTGCCGACCGTCTGGTTTTTGAAATGAATTATGGAAGTCCGGTTCATCTTTATTCGGCTCTGGGATATGCCACCCTGATGGTGAATTACCGCGGCAGCAGTGGGTATGGCGAAGAATTCGGCCGGGCTATTGTGGGTCATTACTACGAATATGATGTGATGGACATACTTTCAGGCGTGGATTATTTGATAAAGAAAGGAATTGCCGATCCAGAACATCTGGGGGTGAAGGGCTGGAGTAACGGGGGCATCCTCACCGCCTGGATTACCACCGAAACCAACCGATTCAAAGCGGCCGTTCCAGGTGCCGGTGATGTAAACTGGATCAGTGATTTTGGCAACGCAGACATTGGTGTACCGTTCGATATCGAATATTTTGGTGGTCGTCCCTGGGAAAATTTACAGCATTACCTGGAAAAATCTCCACTTTTTCGCATGCAACGGGTGACAACCCCTACACTGATATTTTTTGGTGAAAATGATGTGCGGGTGCCGGTGGAACAGGGCTTCCAGCATTTTCGTACCCTGAAAGAGCTTGGTAAAACGGTAGAATTTGTACTTTTTCCCCGGGAGGGCCATGGATTACGTGAAGTAACACATCAACGCACTAAAATCGAAAAGGAAACGGCCTGGTTTGACCGTTATGTTTTGGAGGTAAAGGAGCGCCAAGCTCCATTGGCCGGTCCGCTAATTGACCACCTTCCCCAGAGGTATGGCTATTATGGCGAATGGGTGCACGGAGTTTTAATCCCGGAAACCATTACGGTAAATGCCGATAGCTTTATCGTCCCCTTTAGTAAGTCTACGGACGGTCGCACCGCCGATACCCTTTTTATCAAGAGTTTTCAAATGGGACGATTTGAAGTTACCAATGCCCAGTATCTTATGTTTTTACAGGAAAATCCTGACATCCCTGTACCCACGACTAATCGTCCCTACCCTTCCCAACAGATCTGGGATAAAAAAAACCGAACCTTTCAACCAGGATATGGGAATCATCCGGTGGTTGGGGTGACTCCTGAAGAAGCGCAGCAATACTGTCAATGGCTTTCTAAAAAAACGGGAAGAAAATACCGCTTACCCACACCAGAAGAATGGGCCTATGTGGCCGTTGCGGGTAAATATCACCGTTTTCCCTGGGGTACTCAATTTGTCCATAATTGGGCCAATTCAGCTTCTACCTGGGCAGGCTATACGGTGTTTGACGCGAAGACATTTTTTAATAGCCCAAAGGGGCATCAAAAATTAACCCGGCGCGCTTTGACTAAACAGGTGGGTGAATTTCCGGCAAATGCATGGGGATTTTACGATCTCAGTGGCAATGCCTGGGAAATTACTGCCAGAGGCACACATTTTGTAGCAAAAGGGGGAGGCTGGAGTTCTTCTGCCTCAGAATTACAAACAGATTACCAGGTGGAATTGTCAAAAAATACCAGAAGAAATGATATGGGATTCCGGGTGGTTCGTTTTTAAATCCACTCATGGAACATCCATATTTCTAAGGAAGTTGATTTTTAAGTTGAAATCCCTTATTATTCAGCAATTTAATTTAAGCCACGAGGTTTGTGCATGAAATTTAGTCGAAGTGTCTTGTATTTATTTTTCGTTTCTGGAATAATCGTTTCTGCAGTAATCGCCCAATTACCGCAATCACCTCAGCAAAAATTTAAAAGTATTCATCAAATCGAATGGGAGCAACATAAAGGTTTTGTACCGAAACAATTACCCCCGCTTTTTAAAGGAACTCCCGTAAAGTTGCAACCCAGAGCCAATCCCCCCAGCAAAGAAATTTTTGGCTATTTACCTTTCTGGGTGTATCCTAATTATCCAAATTTAAATTATGACCTGTTAACAACCATTGCTTACTTTGCCGCTGAAATGGATGATCGGGGGAATTTAACCAATCTGCACAACTGGCCGGCAGCCGGACTGGTGAATATGGCCCACAGTAAAGGGGTTCGTGTGGTACTCACCGCCATCAATTTTGAACCCCCTTCGATCGCTTCGGTTTTAAGCGATCCCACCCGACGAAGCAGACTCATAAATAATTTACTAAATGAGGTTAAGAGAGCCCATGCTGATGGGGTAAACATCGATTTTGAGGGAGTGCCTGGCGATCAGCGGATCAATCTCCTCACGTTCATGACAGAGTTAACCGATGCCTTTCATGCTCAAATACCCGGCTCTTTTGTCACCATCTTTACCCCTGCTGTGGATTGGAACGATGCCTTTGATTATTTTAGCCTGGCACAGGTTACCGATGGCCTGGTGATTGGTGGGTACGATTATCACTGGAAGACGGGACCTACAGCCGGTCCGGTTGCCCCGCTTACCGGGAATCGCTGGGGCTTTTTCAGTGTCACCTGGACCCTGGGAGATTATCTTACCAAAACCGCGGGCAACGTGGAGAAGTTAATTCTTGGGGTGCCTTTTTATGGATTTGAATGGCCTACCGTAAGTGATGCCCTGGAAGCGCAAACTACCGATGTTGGCACGACCTTGTTCTACAACACAGCCTATGTCAATGCTCAACAATATGGTCGCCTCTGGGACCAGGAATCTCAGACTCCCTGGTATAAATATAATGATGGCCAATGGCACCAGGGTTGGTATGATGACAGCCTCAGTCTGGCGTTGAAATTTAATTTAGTAAAAGAAAAGAATTTAAAAGGGATAGGAATCTGGGCATTAACCTACGATGGTGAACGTCCTGAACTGCAGGGGGCAATGGCCAGTGCTTTTGGGGCTAATTCAGCCCCTTTGAAACCCTTGAGTTTTTATGTCGTTAACATAGGAGACGGTCGGGTTAAAATTTCTGTTCAGCCTGCAACGGGAGCCACAGGATATAAAATTTATCAGAGTTTTGATGCCCAGAATTTTAAAGGCACCATTTATCCAGGTGCAACCAATATACTTGCGAATCTTTCGATGGATAGTACCTATTATTTTAAAATCTCAGCGGTGAATGGAAACGGTGAGAGCCAAACCACGGAAGTCCTGGCGGTTAAACCTTCTCTGCAAAAAGTAAATGTTCTTATCGTGAATGGATTTGACCGCATTTCTGGCACTATCAATACTTTTGATTTTATCAAACGTTTTGCTCCCTCTGTGACCAAACAGGGCTACGCATTCGACTCAGCTTCCAATGAAGCCGTTGAAAATGGTGCGATAAAATTGACCGATTACCAAATCGTCCTCTGGATCTCCGGTGAGGAAGGAACCGCCACACAGAGTTTCAGTCCCATTGAACAGAATAAAATTGCAGAATTTTTGGAGAATGGCGGTCAACTTTTTGTTTCAGGGTCTGAAATTGGTTATGACCTTGTGGAAAAGGGTAATTCTGCCGACAAAGCCTTTTATCGAACTTATTTAAAAGCGATCTATGTGAGAGACGATACCAGAGTTCATTCGGCTGTGGGTACAGTGGATGGAATATTTGCTAATCTCACCATAACCTTTGATAATGGCACCCATGGTACTTACGATGTAGACTTCCCGGATGGCATTCAACCCGCGGATGGAGCTCTCATGAATCTGATTTACAAAGGCGTTAACCCGAATACTTCTGGAGGCGCTGGCATACAATACGAAGGGATTTTTGGTAATGGTTCAAAGATTGGCAAACTGGTCTATCTTGGTTTTCCATTTGAAACCATTTATCCGGAGAGCAGTCGGGATCAGGTGATGAAAGCCGTACTGGAGTTTTTCCAGGGAATCGCGACAGTTGTGGAAGCCTCCTCTGGTGATGCATTACCCGGTGAATTTGAGTTAGCACAAAATTATCCCAATCCATTTAATCCATCTACTACCATTGAATTTACACTCAAAAATTCTACACCTCAACGGGTCCGGTTAACTATTTATAATCTTCTGGGTCAGGAAGTGGTGACTCTGGTTGATGAAAAACGACCGGCCGGAAGTTATCGAGTCCGTTGGGATGGTCGAGATAAATCAGGGAAACTGGTTCCTTCGGGAGTTTATCTGTATCGTTTACAGGTAGGCAATCAAATAAAATCTCGAAAGATGTCATTCATAAGATGAATTTGAAATTAAAGGGTCACATACTAAAATTCTTTGGATTCTCTCTTTTAATATTTTTTATAATCGCAGCGGGATCCTATAATATTAATAAAATCCTTAATGAAAACGATTTAAAAATTGCACGAGCTATTCGACAGTGTGTGCGAGAGGCTGACTCCACACTTTTGCATACCTCCAATATGAAATTATGGCGTGAATATTTAAAAATTGTGGCCATGAATCTGGAACCGGATCTACAACCTTTAGTTTTGATAAAATTTGATGAAGATGTAAGCTTTCGCAATCAACTTAAATCCCTTATTGAATGGGAAGCTACCTGGCACAAACAAGAAACCGAACATTACATTTACTACTACCGCTGGGAGCAGCCACCGCCCGAAATAATTTTATCTCTGCAGGATGCTCATTTCAACGATATTGCCGGGCTATTTGACATTCAGGCCGAGGAAAAAATCCCCTATCGATACGACCCGAAAGTTAAAGAGGGCAGGGTTTTCCCTTTTGAAGATTTGCGGGGAGGGATCATCTCAAACCATCCTTTTGACCTTGAAAAAGGAGCCCGGGCTATATTTTATCTGGTAAATGCCCATGCTCCGTTTTTAATCTTACCGCTGGCAAGAATTTATGGTACCTACTACCATAATGAATCTACCGCGGCTACTTATTTTAATATGTGTTTGAAGCAAATTAGCAAAAAAGGGTACATTTCCATGATGGAACTTTACAATCAATGTGAAGATACGGAATTTACTCCAGAAGAATTTTATTCGGCTTATGCCTTTACCTATGAAATTACCCGCAAATTCGGTCCCCCAAAAGTAAAACAATTTTTACAGCGGGTTCACTGTAAAATGGAAAAAACTGAGTTCATTACCGCTTTTGAAGAAGTTTTTCAACTGAATTTAGAAGACTTTGAAAACCGCTTTCGCGGGGATGTTACGGCGATTAAGATGTAATATTT
>CAZMEG010000061.1:5497-11853 GCA_964565205.1 uncultured Cytophagia bacterium | reverse complement strand
CCCTTTAACTAATTCCCTTAATGAGTCTTTATCAATATTTTTTGTTAATTTAAAAATAGATTCCAGATCCATTTTAACATAATTTTCCAGTAAATACTGTACATTGAGGGCTCGATACCCGCCTGGCCACAGTTTACCCTTTTTCCATTCACGCATATATTCAAATTCGGTAATGGGTTTATCAAAGGTATTTATTCTTTTAGCCTCTCCATTCGGTAATTCATAACTCCCCACAAATGAACCGAATATCTCTCGAAAAGACTTAACCCCAAAGGGAGCCAGGTCCTGGGCTACAAGACGATTTTGAAATACCTGCTCTATCACTTTTTTATCAAGAATCATGGGGTTATCGGAAGCTAACATGAAAATATCGGTTGGGTAAAAATAAAACAATAATACATAGTTGAAAGAAGCCTTCAATGTTTGTAAAACCACATCCAGTTCTTTAAATGGAGTGATAATCGGTAGCCATTGAATGAATACGCCATTGGGTTGCATTCTATTTTTACACAGTTGATAGTAATCATAGGCGAGCATTATGGTGTTGCCACTGTAGAGAGGTCCCAGTTTACCATCGGAGACGATCAGATCATATTTCTTATCCCGATATTTGAGGAATCCATAAATATCATCATAGATTAAATTCACTTTCGGGTTAGCAAAAATATTGTAATTGAAATCACGAAACAGGGTCGCGGCTGGGAAAACCGGCTTGATGAGTTCCACACAATCAATGGCTTCCACCTCCTGGTGCAGTGCCACGCAGCCCGTACTGATCCCGCTGGCCAGACCTACCACCAGAACATTTTTAATGTCCGGCTTTACAAAAAATGGTAAATGAGCAATGAGTTTCTCTTTACGAAACAGGGTGCGTTCGGTGGAAGCAATCTTGTTACCATCGATGCTCATGGATAGAAAATCATTCTGCTGAAAGACTTTCACGGTTGCCATCAGCCCTTCTTTATAAAACAGAACCCTCTCCAGTTTGGATTCCTTGCGACCGTAAAGGTATTTTCCGTTTAAAGATAAACTAAAAACCACTACCAGCAACAACCCTCCGGTGACCATGGTGGGTTGCAGGCGATGGCTGGCTTTAACAATGAAAATAATACCGAGGAATAAATTTATGCTTGAAATTAGCAGTAGACTGGTCTTAATTCCCAGTACGGGTAAAAGGAAAAATCCAGCTACCACAGACCCCAGAATACTGCCAATGGTATTGATGGCATAAATAGTACTAACGGTTGTGCCAGCCCGTTTTTCTACATGTTCAAAATATAATTCGTTGATCACAGGAAATAAAATCCCCATGAGGATGGTGGGCAGTAAAAACATAATGCAGCAGATTAAAGTGTAAATGACAATGCCCCACACCCAGGAATAGGAAAAATCATAAATGATATCCACAAAAGTAAGCTGAAAAAAATCACTATAGGCAAAGCTATACATTAAATAAATTGTAAATATAGCATAGATGGCCAGTCCAACCTGCAACACTCCATAAAGATAATGTAAATCCCGTTCTTTATGAGCAAGAAGTTTTCTGGCAATATGACTTCCGATGCCGATGCCCAGCAAGAACACAAACAGCATTACTGAAAAACTGTAGGTAGAATTATGAATAAGAAATTTCAGAGCGCGGGTCCAGATGATCTCATAAGAGAGGGCTGCAAAGCCTGCTAAACCGGCTGCCAGCAAATACAGGGACTTCCATTCCTGAAATGCTGGGGTGATTTTGGTTTTTTTCGCTTTTTTTAATGCAGGTTCAACATCTTTAATTGGAGAAGTTTCGTTATGCGTGGTAATTAATACGACTATACCGATCAACAGGTTAATCGCTGCTGTAAAAATCACTGAATGACGAATGCCAAGATGTTCAATTAAATAGAACCCCGCCCACAGAGCCCCCATTGCCCCACCGATGGTATTTACGGCATAAAATAGACTTATATTATCGCCAAAAATTTTTTTACCCCTGGTAAAATATTGCACCGCCAGGGGAAGGGTTGCCCCCATGGCACTGGTAGGCACCAGTATGAGAAGCAAGGTAGACAGGAAACGACTTAAACCATGAATGGGGCCCAAAGGACTGAGCCATTTGTACAAATGCTCGAACCAGACATCGACCCCCGAGAAGCTAATTAGCAATATTATGGCATAACATCCAATCAATCCTTCCAGATAAGCGTACCAGCGCAAGGGATTTTTAATTTTTGCAATGACTTTCCCAATAAGCCAGGCCCCGAAGAACAAACCAAACATAAAGGAAGCTACAATGGTGCTGATGGACAGATAGGTGTTACCCAGAACGAAAGAAAACATTCGGGTCCATAAAATCTGATACATGAGGCCACACAGACCCGAAAAGAAAAAAAGTAAAGCAAATAGTTTTTTATTCAAAGGTATTTCCCTATTGTTAAATTTTTGAAAAAATTAAACCATTTGACGGTAAATATCAAGGAGATTTTTTGCTCAAGACCACTATCTAATTTATGGGGCAGGTGGCTTTGTTATTTGGAAGCTCAGACGACCTGCGCTATGAGCGAGGCTGTCTAAAAAGATAAACAGTTTTATTTAAAGCTACAAAATGCCCTCTAAATAAATAACGGGGTGCAGAAAACCTTTTGACGTAAAAACACCTTTTTAAACAGATTCCAGCGATAGCCTCAGCGTAACTGATATCTTACTCCAGGAATCATTAATTGGTAAAAAAAGCCCGGTAAGCAATTTCACTCACTTCCCGGGCTGAAAATCTAAACTACGTTCTAAATTCATATGCCTCTTTAAGAGATTTCGAATAACGCAAAAGATTATCCTTTCCATTTTACATTTTTAATTTCGCCTCTTCCATCCGCCTTCTTCACTGGACCTTTACTTCGATCTGTTTGGGTTTAGCCTCTTCTTTTTTGGGCAAACGGATGGTCAGAACGCCATCTTGAAAGGTCGCTTCGATTCTTCCTACATCGATTGTATTGGGTAAGGAAAAAGTACGACTGAACATACCATAGCGTCTTTCATAACGATGGAAGTTTCCTTCTTTGAATTCTTTTTCGGCTTTTTTATGGCCACTGATATTTAATGTACCATCCTGAAAAGTAATCTTTACATCGTTTTTATTCACACCCGGCAACTCAGCGGTAAGAATGAATTCATTACTGGTTTCTTCAATATTCACCGGTGGAGTAATGCGTCCTTCCACGCTCTCGGTTTCTGCCCCTAAAAATTCATCTACCAATCTATCCACTTCATCTTTAAGGTTAAATAAAGTTCTACTGGGGGACCATCTAATAGTACTCATATTTAGCACCTCCTCTTATTTTTTTGGAACTTTATTCAGGTTATGAATTGTTTATTTGCTTGAACGACTTAACAATTAATATGCCAGAAATCATAAAAAGGAGATTACTACTTGAAATATAATAACTTAATCCTCTTTTTATAACACCGTTTATTTACGACTTATTTACAATTTCTAATAGTCTAAACGACATATCTATGAAATTTTGACATAAAAATGGAACCATAGTTATGATAGACCATAAAAACTTTTTTCGTAAACTGGATGCTCTTCTGGCCAAAATAGGTAAGCAACGCACCGGAAAAAATTTTTTAATTCAGATATTAAAAGAACTGGAAGAAACATTTGGTGCGGAATTAAAGATTTCCCGCGGCCGGCTTTATGAGGAACTGGGGGAAGAATTTGTGCTCATCAGTCCCAGGCAACTGGTTGGTAAACCCAAAATTGCTCAGCGACTGACAATTACAGATCGACCCGTGCAACTGGTCTTGGAACATGGCAGCTACATTTTTGACGATTCTCAAATTAGCATCGATGAAGAAATTAACAATCAGAGAGAATATGCCATTCCGGTGGCTTTCACAGTGGAGAGTCCAGAAAAGCGGTGGTTATTTCTATTTGAGTTGAGAAGTGGCTGGGAACGTGAAGAGCTAACTTTTAGCCTGAATGCCATCCGCACCGCAATCAATTATCGATTGTTCTCAGAGACCATCAATAATGAGCTCATCCAGGCCAAACACATTCAGCAAACCCTGTTACCGGTATCCCCACCTCAAATTAAAGGCTTTCAAATTGCCGCTCGCTTTCAACCGGCAGAAATTGTGGGGGGCGACTTTTACGATTTTTACCTATTTGACGAAGAAATGTTTGGGGTAAGCATCGGTGATGCCAGCGGTCACGGTTTACCGGCTTCGCTACTGGTTCGGGATGTTATTACAGGATTACGCATGGGATTAGCAAAAGACATGAAAATGATCCCTGCCATCAAAAAATTGAATCAGGTGATTCAGTTAAATACCTACTCCACTCGTTTTACCTCGCTTTTTTATGGCGAATTTGAAAAAGAGGGCCATCTTATTTATGTAAATGCCGGACATCCTGCCCCAATTCTGGTTAATGGTGATCGAGTTCAGTTTCTTCAAGCCACGGGCATCATACTGGGTGCCGTCTCCGACATAAGTTTACACCGAAGCTATGCCTACCTGGAACCCCATTCCGTTCTGCTTCTCTACACCGATGGGCTCATTGAGCGTGAAAACCGTAAGGAACAACTATTTGGCGTGAAAGGCTTAAAAGAGCTGGTGGTTGCCAACCGGCACAAAACCGCCGAGGAAATCCTTGATATCATATTTCAGACGGTCTATGAATTTGGCAATAAACAGAAGTGGCAGGATGATGCAACGGTGGTGGTCATTAAGCGGGTGGCAGGATAATGGTGCTTAAACCAGGATTCAGACCCATTTAGAATCCAGGACAATTTAAAAATTTCTTGATTTATTTTTATATTTGATTATATTCTCGATAACAACCCAAACATTCCCCTATTAAAATTGGTCGTTGCTTATGGAAAATTATGACAAAGACAAAGTCGATGATATGGTTCTGGCACTATTGTATCTCACAACCTTTAAAGATAAATTTGGATACAGGGCGTGGAAGGGTATGGATTGGGAAGCCATGAATCGACTTTATGAAAAAGGGTACATCAGTAACCCGCGCAGTAAGGCAAAATCGGTAGCCCTGAGTGAAGAAGGGGCTAAACGTTCAAAAGAACTGTTTGAAAAATTTTTTGGCATAAAGCAAAAATAAGATTTCCCTCTAAATTCCTTGAAAATAACCTCAAGATAGCACTTAAATAAGGGTTAAAACTATGAACAGGTTATTTTCTGTCGGTATAATTTTCCTGCTAATTTTCATGAGTTTCCAGCTAGTCCGAGCTCAGGGCTCACCATTTTTTGCAACAAGAATTGGGCTCGAAACCTGGAGTATAGGCGGAGCTCACGTTGCCAGATTGAACAATCCTGCGGCTCCCATGCATAATCCGGCCAGCTTGATGACCAGCGGACTGGATGTTTACCTTGAGGTAGGAAGTACTTTCAGGACAAAATATCTGGATTTTGAGCCTGACAAAAAGTATCTACCCGGCTACATTTCTTTTTCTACCTTGATTAAAGATTTCCATCTTGCTGTGGGGTATGCCAATAATTATAACTTTGATATCGATTCAGGTCCTGAAAATCCAGATAAACCTTCCGAGGGAAGGGGATTAAAAAACAAAATAATTATGCACACATTTTTCGCCATAGTAAGATACCCCTTGCATGAGAAGATAGTTCTTGGCGCAACCATTGGCGTCAACTATTTAAAAGAAACCGAAGAATTTAAAGGATTAGAATTGGGCTTCCGAGGGAATGGGTGGGGACCTCAAATAATAATTGGATTATTATATTCACCAATTAAGAAACTTACCTTTGGCACCAGCTTTCATTTCCTGAATGAAATCGATTTAAAGAATGACTTCACCACACCGGTCCGGGACGACACCAGTCGTGGAACTTCAAGGATTATCTTAGGCATGGATCGGCTCAATGTAAAATTCCCCTGGTCATTACAATTTGGCTTGCGCTATGAAACGGTGTCATTTCTCCATCTTTATGCCATGCTTGACTATCAAAGATGGTCAAAAGTACTCGAAGCTTTTGATGATAAGTTACAGGTTCATCTGGGTGCGAAAATTATTCCGGCCTCCCAATTCACACTGGGTCTGGGCTTCTTCACCTTAAATGATCCTGGCGCACAGTTTCTTGATCAGAAATTTTTAACTTTTGGAATCCAGTTTAAAATTCATAAAAATTTCGGTTTTTATGCGTCACTTCTTGACAGCCATCTTTTGTCACATAAAAAAGCAAAGCAAACCTTTCTTGGAGCCGGGTTTAAATTTTCAAAGAATGGATTACTGAATTTGTAGGAGATTCTTTTTATGACAAAAAAAGAAGAATTAAAAAATCTTATAAAGTAAAACACCCCATAGCAAGCCCCTCAATCCAGGAATTCCCAC
>CAZMEG010000061.1:661-5487 GCA_964565205.1 uncultured Cytophagia bacterium | reverse complement strand
TTAACGAATTTAACTGGTCATTCACATTAAAAGAAATAAATAAGCCACCTAAAGAGAATCTAGGGCTGAAAAAACCATTCAATAGGGTGAAACTCTACGATGACTTCCTGGTTGATTGACACGAATGTCCTCATATATTCTTATGATGTAAAACAAAAACATCATTCCATTTCTTACACTTTTGTTGAAAAATGTATTTCAGGAGAAATTACCGGAATTTTAGCTCAGCAAAACCTATTTAAAGTAAAAGCCATAGCAAGCCCCTCAATCCAGGAATTCCCACTCAATTCCAAAACGAAAGGCGCGAGGTTGCACGAAGAAGCCAGGAACAAGCTGGTAAATGTTGTCAAATAAATTATCAATGCCAAAAAAAATTGTAGCGTCTGTAAAGTGCAGAGATATTTTCCCATCTACTACAGCGGTTTCGGACAAATTTGTAATTACAGGAAAAGTAGTAGGATCCGAAAATTTTAATCCGTGCCGTTTACCAAAGAAGCGTCCATCCAGGCGGAGAGTAACAAAAACATAGTTTTCAAAAAAACTGTGACCGATTTGAAAATAGGAATAAATTTGAAATTCTGGTACTTCCAGTTGCTTTTCGATTTCACTCTCCTTGACCTGCATATAAGAGGTCACCAAACCTAATTTCCCATGTTTAACAGGCCGCCAATCCATTGAAAAATCCACCCCATGAATGGTACGTGTGCCAGCATTTTTTAGCGTGATTACCTCAGCGTCCGGTAAAATCTTTCTACTAATCCAGTTAGTGGTTTTTAAAAGATAAAAAGATCCCCGCAGTAAAAACTCGGGGGTAACCTGCCACCGAGAACCCAATTCCAGTCCGGTAGTCTTTTCGTTATGCAGGGACGGTTGTCCAAGAAAAGTCTCTGATTTCCAGTAGCGTTCGCTAAAGGTGGGATAGCGCCGCCCTTGCTGAAAACCTAACCAAAAATTCAATTTTGATCCGGGTTGTAATAAAACCTGGGCAGAAGGCAGTAAAGCCCCAGAAAATGCATCATGCTTTTCAAAACGCAATTGAGTGTTTATGATTAGAGAGTGCATCGGCTGCAAAGTCTGTCGCATAAAAATTTGACCAAGACGATCCGCATGATCTTTTAGGCGAGCACTGGTAAAATCATAAAATTTTACCTGTCCCCCGTAGGCAAATTGACCCAAACGCCAAAAAATCTGGTGCTGAAGGGCTAATTCAAACAATAAATTTTTATTCCTGAACAGTAAGGAATCCGTGAACGATTCCTGTACCAGTCGAGAAAAATAAAAATAACCGGTTAATTGTTGATGGTTTTGTCTGATATTTCCCCATTGAAAACGAATCACCTGGTCAAATCGTCTTTCCTTCCGCTTTCCTAAAGCGAAAGGGAAAAAATCGGGAAGCAGTGGCGCCGGAATTTCTGTTGTATGTTTGTTAATTAAAGCCGAATATTTAACAGACAAATTCGGTCGGGGATGATAAAAAAGTTTACCGATGATTCGGGAACCTTCATGTCCGTTATTAAAGCCCTTAAATCCTCCATATTCTTCTCGATTCCCGGCTAACTCGAAGGAACTTGTGGGAGAAATAGGTAAACCAAAGATGATGCCAATATCACTGTACCCCCAGTCCCCGGTACTAAAATTCACACGGGAATACGGTCTTTCCCCTGCAAAAGTATAAGTTGAAAATCTTGCAGTTCCGAAGGGCGCATAGACTCCAAAGGGCAAAACGGAGCCCACCGTTGCAAAGTTCACCTGCTCTACCAGATGAATAGGAATGAGACTACTATTTAAGGAACCAAGAATGGGATCCTCTAAAACCACTTCATCCAGGAGAATTAAACTCTGTGGGGGTGAGGAACCCCGTATGATCAAAGGAGAGAAAGCCCCCAGGGTTCCAAAATCCAGGGCACTCACACCGGGCAACAGTTTCATTTGATCCACAGCATCTTCAACAAGTGGTTCTGTAAATTGGCTTCTCTCCACATTCCAGAAAGGGGAGAGGGTATCCGACTCAACCGGTTGCGAAACAGTGGGTAATACAGTGGTGGCAGAACTATCACTCCCGGTGGTGCCTTCTTCCTGAGCCCTCAGTACATTGCCGAAAATTAGATTTAAAACCAGCCAACCCGGAATTATCCATTTATGAATTATCATCTTTTTCCACGTGTCCTGATGAAAATTCCAGTTGATTGAGTAGTAAACGGTCTGCGACCAGAGGTACAACTAAAGAAAAAATAACCAGATTTACCAGGCCATGCACAAGATAAAAAAGGAGCCCCATGGATAAAGTGACTTTCATTTGTTTAATTGAAAATCCAGATTGAAGAAACATACTAAAATCACTGCTTAAGTCAAGAATCCAGGTTAACATGAGACCAATAATACCGAGTAATAACCATTTCCTGGAGCTTTCTCTTAGTACCCATCTACCCATGCTTCCCCCCAGGTAGCCGGTCAGGGCACGATTCAAAACTTGTACTACCAACAGGGGAAGCGGGGAAACTCCATAGGGATTCAGGGTTGAAAATAACGACTGAGAGATGATTCCCACCAGCACACCATGTTTGGGTCCCAGTATGATCCCGGCAATAAAAACGATGGCAGTAAAAATTTCAACATTAGGAATGGCAATAAACATGTAGCCACCGGCAAAAGCCAGAGCCGAGAAGATGCCCACCCGGGCAATTTCATTTAATTTGGGTTTAATTGTGGTCAAATTTTATGTATTCCTGAATGGTTTAAAGCTTTGATTCGAGAAGATTGAGAAGTTCTTCGGCCAGATGGATGGTAGTTTCAGCATCTTCTTTGTGGATTTCCATATCAAACACATATCTCGCCCGGTTTCTTTTTTCTTTATTTACAACGCCACCGTGACTGGTGGGTAGTTCATCGAGCTTGAAAAGCAAAAGACCTTTAACTGCCAGTTCGGCTCCATTATAAGCAAGATCCACGGCGGCTCGATAAAGCTTTTCCGTGAGGTTTTTTTTAGCCGCTTGAATAAAGTAATTTGAAAGTCGAGCATAGCCTTCCTGTTCCTTCTTCTTGATTTCTTCCTTCTTCATGGAATAGATCTCCCTCCCTTCTTTTAAGGTACGATAAACAAGCCATGAACGTGGGTACCGTATTTCACTCAGAGGGAAGATGAGTTTTTCAATTCGCTCGCCTGTTTCCCACCAAATATCATAAGAAACTTCACTCAAAAATTTGTCTAATTCTTTTTCATTATCTGCTGAAAAAATCAAAATATCTATGTCGCTATCTTTCGTAGCTTCTTTTCGATTAACGCTACCAAAGAGTACCATTTTAACGATTTGATTTCCGAATTTACTGTTAAGGACCCTTTGTTTAAATTCTTCAAGTGCTTTTAATTTGTTTTGAATTATAGTGTCTGACATTTGTAATCAAACTTTGAGATAATCTCTTCTTTACCAAATCTTAATTACTTTTCCTTTCTTATAGTATTTCACCCTTCTTTTTCTTATCTCTGAAATATTCTGTTATAAGTCAATCTTCACAAAGTGATTCAAGGGCCCGATACCATGACCCAAATTCAGACTCTGTCGAATGGCCTCGGTGATGAATCTTTTGGAAATCTGAATGGCTTCTTTTAAATTCTTACCCAGAGCTAAATTGGCAGCAATGGCGGCAGAATAGGTACAGCCGGTGCCGTGGGTATTTTGGGAAGGAACTCTTTCCGCAAAAAATTCGGTAAATTCTTGTCCATCAAAAAGAATATCTACGGCATCTTCCTGGCGGTGACCACCTTTTACCAGCACGTTCTTGGCGCCATGATGATGAATAATTTCGGCTGCCTGTTTCATATCCTCTTTAGTCTTAATGTTCATACCAGCCAGCACTTGGGCTTCGGGAATGTTTGGAGTGATGACCTCGGCAAGCGGGATGATTTCCTCAATCAGGGCATTTTGCGCATCCTGGCGTAAAAGGGGGTCGCCGCTTTTAGCCCGCATCACCGGGTCCACTACAAGGTTAGGAATTTTAAACTGTCGCAATTTCTCTGCTATGGCATGGATGATCTCGGCATTGGAGAGCATCCCAGTTTTGGCAGCATCCACTCCGATATCCGTTACGACCGATTCCAGTTGCAAAGCCACAAAATCAGGCGGTAGGTCATGGACCCCTTGTACACCCAGGGTGTTTTGTGCAGTGATGGCCGTGAGGACCGACATCCCATAACAGCCAAAAGCATGAAAGGTTTTCAAATCGGCCTGGATGCCGGCCCCGCCGCCTGAATCAGACCCGGCGATGGTGAGCAATCGTTTCATATTTTCTATGCCTTCAAATATGTCTTGATAATGCCACCACCAATCACCAGATCCCCCTGATAAAATACCACCGACTGTCCGGGGGTTACCGCCCGCTGCGGTTGATGGAATAATACCTTCACCTCACCGTTGTCCATTGGAATTAAACGTGCAGGGGCGCCAGGATCGTTATAACGGATTTTCGCTTCTACCTCCAGTTCCTCGGTGAGTTCCTCGAAGGTAATCCAGTTCAAATGCTCGGCAATCAACCCGATATGGCGCAGATCGTCATTTGAACCGATAACAATACGATTGTGTACCGGATCGATTTCAGTCACATAAACCGGCTTGCCCAGTGCTACACCAATGCCCTTACGCTGACCAATGGTGTAAAAAGGATAGCCTCGATGAGTCCCCAATCGCCGCCCCTGTTGATCCACGATCTCACCATCCTTAAGTCGGACTTCCAGATCCGGCCGCTTCTGGCGCAGAAAACGGGTGTAGTCATTATCCGGGATGAAGCAGATTTCCTGGCTCTCCTTTTTGTTCGCGGTGCGCAACCCTAAA
>CAZMEG010000061.1:0-651 GCA_964565205.1 uncultured Cytophagia bacterium | reverse complement strand
TGTTAGCTGTACGAAGACGCAGGTTACGGGCAATCTGGCGGATTTCATCTTTAGTGTATTCGCCCACCGGAAAAAGCGTATGGGCCAATCCATACTGGCGCACTCCCCAGAGGGCATAGGACTGATCCTTTCGAGGGTCTTTACCACGCTTCAAAAGATATCGCCCAGATTTTTCATCGTACGCCACCCGGGCATAATGACCGGTGGCAATTTTGTCAGCACCAAGCTCCTTTGCCTTTTGTAGCAACACACCCCACTTGATGTAGGTGTTGCACCGCACACATGGATTAGGAGTGCGCCCCTCCATGTATTCGGAAATGAAATTTTCGGTAACCGCCGCCTCAAATTCATCACGAAAGTTGACCACGTAATGAGGCACACCAAGCTGGTGGCAAACCGCCCGGGCATCATCCATGGTATCTATGGAGCAGCAACCACTGTCCCGGTTGATATTGCCACCGACCCGGTCGTAATCCCACAAATTCATGGTCACGCCAATAACCTGGTAGCCACGCTCATGCAGAAGAGCCGCTGCCACCGAGCTATCCACCCCACCACTCATGGCCACGACCACCGTTTCTCTATGATTATTGTTTGTATCTATCTTGTTCTTCATGTTAAAAATCTTCTAATGGTACCTTTAATTCTTGT
>CAZMEG010000060.1:1682-11962 GCA_964565205.1 uncultured Cytophagia bacterium | reverse complement strand
ACATGAAAGAAGGCGCATTAATTTTAAAAGCTGATCAGGAAGCCTCGCATGGTACCGTAGTTAAAGCGATGGATATTGCCAAAAAAAGCGGTGTGAAGAAATTAATCATTGGTACCAAGGTAAAAGAATAACTTGCTTTTTTAGGAAAAATTTTGTATTATTGGCGTCAAGATTTAGAATGAAGGAGAAGGAACAATGGCAAAACGATGTGAGATCTGTGGTAAAGGACCCATGTACGGGCATAATATCAGCCATGCTCATAATGTTACCAAAAGACGCTGGCTACCCAATTTACAACGCGTTCGTGCACGAATTAACGGACAGGTAAAACGAATTTTAGTTTGCACC
Source organism: uncultured Cytophagia bacterium (assembly GCA_964565205.1). Classification (GTDB taxonomy): domain Bacteria; phylum Zhuqueibacterota; class Zhuqueibacteria; order Oceanimicrobiales; family CAZMEG01; genus CAZMEG01. The sequence goes on along the minus strand of CAZMEG010000060.1, from coordinate 11,614 downwards.
AAATGCATTAAGGCTGGACGGGTGGTAAAAGCCATTTAAACATATCTGTGAAATAAGCAATTTGAAAAAGCATCGGCATAACTTCTCCGATGCTTTTTTGTTTTAACGAAAGGCATGAAATGAAAAAGTTTAAGTTCATTCCTTTGTCCCAGTATCAAAAGTTACCTGTTGATGAAATGAAAAGACGTTCTACTGAATTTTATAGGGAGATGAAGAAAAGGCGGTCGGTACGAGATTTTTCAGATCAACCTGTTCCTAAAGAAATCATCGAAAAATGTTTGTTAGCGGCGGGTACCTCTCCCAGTGGTGCCAATAAACAACCGTGGCATTTTGTTGTGATTAGCAACCCAGAAATTAAACGCAAAATCCGGAAAGCTGCTGAAAAAGAGGAAGAGGCTTTTTATAGCGGGCGAGCTCCAGATGAATGGTTAGAGGCTTTGGCGCCCCTGGGAACCACGGCGGAAAAGCCTTTTCTGGAAAAGGCCCCTTACCTTATTGTCATTTTTGCGCAGAGTTATTCTATTAATTCCAAAGGGAAGAAAGTTAAAAATTATTATGTACAGGAATCGGTAGGCATTGCCACGGGTATCCTCATCACCGCCATTCACCATGCGGGACTGGTATGTCTGACTCACACACCAAGCCCCATGGGTTTTCTGAATGAAATTCTGGATCGACCTAAAAATGAAAGACCGTACTTAATCTTAGTTGTAGGTTATCCAGCCAGGGATGCTAAGGTTCCTGACATTAGTAAAAAATCATTATCCGAAATAGCCACTTTTATTGATTAAAATTCAATCAATCTGTTTTCTCAAATACGTAGGAATATCGTAGTCTTCTTCTTTAATCTCCGGCCATGTTTCTTTTTTTCCCTCATCATGATTTTGATTAAGAGGGGTCTTTTTTTCCTGTACTCGTTTAAATGCCGGGATATTGCTTGTATCGAACGAATGATCATTAAATTCGGTCACCTTTCGGTAAGTGGAGCTGAGCTGGCCCAACCTCCCATTACGCTTGAAACCCGTTGCGATCACAGTAACCCGAATTTCATCTTCCAGTTTTGGGTCGATGACGGCACCAAAAATGATATTGGCATCGCTACCGGCCGCTTCAGAAATCACCGTAGTGGCGTCATTTACTTCGTGCAAGGTCATGTTTTCGCCACCGGTGACATTTACCAAAACGCCCAAAGCCCCCTGAATAGAAACGTCTTCCAGTAGAGGACTGGAAATAGCCTGTTCGGCTGCCTCCAGAGCCCGGCGTTCACCTGAGGCCACACCACAACCCATCAGAGCGTCCCCCATTTCCGCCATCACCGTGCGGACATCGGCGAAATCAAGATTGATCAAACCCGGAATGGAGATTAGATCGGAGATCCCTTTGGTAGCCTGCAAAAGCACCTCATCAGCCAGCTTGAAGGCGGCGGTAAGCGGTGTGTCTTTAGAAACCACCGAAAGCAATCTCTGGTTGGGAATGATGATCAGGGTGTCCACATAATCTTTCAATTCCTGAACGCCTTCCTCGGCACGGTGCATTCTCTTCGGTCCTTCAAATAGAAAGGGTTTGGTCACAATGGCTACTGTTAAGGCTCCCAGGTCTTTGGCGATTTCCGAGACGATGGGGGCAGCGCCGGTACCGGTCCCTCCTCCCATACCAGCCGTGACAAAAATCATGTCGGCATCCTGCAGAGCATCGAATATGGCTTCTCGATCTTCTTCAGCCGCCTTCCTACCGATATCTGGATTGGCGCCAGCTCCCAGGCCATTGGTAAGATTTCGACCAATTTGAATGCGTGAACCGGCCCGACAATTTTCAAGAGCCTGCAAGTCGGTGTTGATGGCCACAAATTCCACCCCGCTTAATTTGGCCTCAATCATACGGTTGACGGCGTTTCCGCCGGCACCACCGACCCCAACTACTTTCATCTTGGCTGTGGGGTTACGGCTTTCATCAAATGCAAATCTTAAATTCATGACTCCACTCCTTTATTTTGTTCTTTAAATTTTATTTCTCAATACTCCAACAATCCAATAATCCAGCACTCCATTTTATAATCGTGATACACTTCCAAACCATCGTCGCATCCGCGAGACAATCCAGCCAAACAACCCGTGTTCACTTTGACCGAAAATGTTATCCACTTCATTCATGTGTTGAATGCCATAATGGATCAAACCCACGCCGGTGGCATGAATGGGGCTTTGCGCCAGATCAGTCAAACCGGTAAATCCGGCTGGAATGCCTAACTTCACCGGCATGTCGAAAATTTCCTCAGCCAGTTCCACCGTGCCCTTAAGCAAAGAGCCGCCGCCGGTAAGCACCAGTCCCGCTGCCATCAAATGCACGTAATCAGATTTTTTTACCTCCTGATAGGCCAGACTTAATATCTCTTCCATGCGAGGTTGAATGATATCTACCAGCAGCGCTCTGGAAACCTTACGTGGTGGGCGACCTCCTACACCGGGCACCTCGATGGTCTGGTCTCGATCACCCTGCTGATGGACGGCGCAACCATGCTTGATCTTGATCTCTTCAGCCTGATCCACCGGAGTACGCAATCCAAGGGCGATATCATTGGTCACATTATTACCACCGAGACCCACAACCGCTGTGTGACGGATACAGCCTTCAAAAAACATGGCGATGTCGGTGGTGCCCCCGCCCAGGTCCATGACAATCACACCCAGTTCTTTTTCATCTTCTCCCAGGACAGCGTAACTGGAGGCAAGCGGTTCCAGAACCAGGTCCAGTACCTGAATGCCCGCTCGACCGATGCTGCGGTAAATATTCTGCGCCGAAGTAATTGCCCCGGTGACTATATGAACCTCGGCTTCCAGGCGCACCCCGGACATGCCCACCGGGTCTTTGATGCCCTTCTGATCATCCACGATGAACTCAAGGGGCAGGATATGCAAAATTTCCCGATCGATGGGCAAAGCCACCGCCTTGGCAGCATCGATAACGCGTCGCACATCGGCCTGGGTAATTTCATTGTCGGGACCCGCTACGGCCACCACGCCCCGTCCGGTAATACTGCGGATATGGTCTCCGGCAATACCAGCGAAAGCTTCCTTAATCTCCACATCGGCCTGGCGTTCGGCTTTTTCCACCGCTTCTTGAATAGAACGAATGGTCTTGTCCAGATTCACCACCACACCGCGTCGTAACCCCTCCGATCGGCTGGTTCCCACGCCAATGATTTTAGGCTGATTGCTATCATTGACTTCGGCGATAATGGCCCCAATTTTGGTGGTCCCGATATCCAGTCCTGTGATGATTTGTGACATGACTTTTTCCTCGCCTTAATTAACTGGTGGTTTTCTCTTTAATTACAACCTGATTTGCAAAACGCAAATCAATATATTTTACATTTTGCAGGCCATCGGTCTTATGTAAAAAATCCAGCGTGCGTTTTAAACGTTTACACCAATCCCCGTAAATTTCCTGACCTACAATAACCGGAATGGCAGAATCGGTTAAGTAAAAGAACACCATGCCATCCCGGGACAGACTAATTTCTGAAATCTGGCAATAGATGGTAAAATGTTCTCGTTTCAAATAGGCCAGAAATTTCAGAATCGTTTTAAGTTTGTCTGAGACGCCTTGATCCGGGTTATTTATTTGAATGCTCGAAATAACCGGATAATCACAGAGCAAGGTGGTATTGATTTCAGGTAAAATGCTACCGTATTCGTCCACAGCCACAAGGACTCCCTGATTGAGCAAGGCAAGAGGTTCTCTTTCCTTTACCTTTATTTTCAATGTAGATGGAAGCAGACGACTCACAGTTACCTCTTTTATGAGAGGATGTTTCCGAATCTGCCGTTCAATGGATTGCAGGTCAATTTTCAAAAGACTGAGCGATGAATCTATTTTAATTAAGCTTTTTAATTCGCTCTGTGAGATCAATCGATTTCCTTCAATTTTGATGGTTTTCAATTGAAAAATCTCTTCAGCCCCTACCCAGGTGGTGATTTTTAATAACATGAGCAAAATAAATACGATGAAAAGCAAAACGAGAATTCGTGTTCGTATGTTTGCGTTCGAATAGCTCTGGTAAAAATAATTTGAATGATTTCGATATTTTGAATAAACTTTCATGAATCCCCACCCCTCTCTGAGAGTTATTTTAATAGTCCATTTTATAAAAAGTGTGCAGACGACTGCACATTTATCAACCTTGCAATCCCGTTTACAATACACCGGGCTGCGTCAGGCCTGGCCAGTCTTTGCGAGGCTTCGGCCATGGCTCTTCTGGTTTGATGATCCCGGGCTAATTTCTGGATAGCTTCACAGAGAACCCTGCCATTTAAATTCTTTTCTAAAATAACCCGGGCTGCACCAGCCTTTTCCAGGGTTCTGGCGTTGAATTCCTGGTGTCCTTCCGCTGCAAATGGGTAAGGAATGAGAATCGCCGGTAACCCACAATAGGTGATTTCGGCCAGAGTCATAGCCCCGGCCCGGCTTACCACAAAATCGGCAACCGCATAGGCTGCAGCCATGTTTTCAATAAACGGAAACACACGAATCCGATCTGCAAAATTTCTGCATTTACTCTTTATCAGCTCAAAATCGTTCTGTCCGGTAGACCAGAGGATTTGTAATTCAGGTATTTTCATTAAATTATCCAAACATTCCAGAATAGCCAGATTAATGGCATGGGCGCCCTGACTGCCTCCAAATACGAGTAACGTGATTTGGTTAGATTTCAGGTTAAAAAGTTTTAATGCCTGTGCTTTCTCAACCCCTTTCAAATTTTGTCTTAACGGATTTCCACTTAAATAAACATGTGGTTGTTTAGCAAAATAGGGCCTTGAATCTGCATAAGTGATGTGTACCTGATCCACCCATTTCCCCAGAAGCCGATTGACAAGACCCGGATAGCTGTTTTGTTCCTGAATCACCGTGTGAATACCCAGAGTAAGACCCGCCATGAGCGCCGGTCCACTGACATAACCACCCGTGCCAATGATCACATCCGGGCGAAACAGCAAAAAAAATAGCGCACATTGAACCAGGCTGATCATGAGTCTTAATGGAAATAGCAGATTGCCCGGCGTTATTTTCCTGCGTAAGCCGCGCATCCAGATTTTTTTCAAACGATAATGGGTCCCGGGCAAAACTTTAGATTCGATGCCATAATCCGTCCCGATGAACACGATTTCGGCTGGCCAGCGTTTTTCAATCTCTTCAGCAATCGCTAACCCGGGAAACAAATGACCACCAGTACCGCCTCCGGCGATGACCACACGAAATTTTTTCTCTGTCGCTTTCATTTGAATGCCATGAAATTACGTACCGGGTACACTCCTTTTTTCATTTGATTTTGTCGAGAAATATTTAATAAAATACCTATGCCAGCCAGATTCATTAAAAGTGCCGATCCTCCGTAACTCAGGAATGGCATGGGGATGCCGGTGGTGGGAAAAATATTCACCACCACCCCAGCGTTTACCAGGGCATAAACCACAATGTTTAAAGTAATTCCCACACCCAGTAAAAAGCCCGCCACATCCGGGGCATTTTGTGCTATCTGAAGGCCACGCCATAGAATCAGCCAGAAGATTACAAGTATCCCCAAAGCACCCAAAAATCCCAGCTCTTCACCAACAATGGCATAAATGAAATCTGTGAATGGATCCGGTAGAAAATTAAATTTTTGTGTGCTACTGCCAAATCCGAGACCGGAAATTCCACCATTACTGAAGGCAATGATCGATTGAAGTGTTTGCCAGGATAATTTCTGCCCACGCATGGCTAAGATGAATTCTAAAATCCGCCTTTTCGCTTCTGGATTGAAGTAGGCATAAGTAGCAAAGAAACTCAGGCTTAACAGTGAAAAAGTTAAAATCGGTAGCAAACTCTGTCCCGCAATAAAGATGAGCAGTAGCAGAATACCCATGGTGAGGATAGCTGTTCCCACATCCGGCTGCAACAGAATGGGCACTACTACAATTAAAATTATTCCGAAATATATCCAGGCACTATGACGCATTCTCTTAATTAATGAATCCTTTCGCCCAATAGAAGAAGCCAGAAATAGAATTAAAGAAAATCTGGCCATTTCTGATGGTTGAAATTTTAGAGGTCCCAGAACAAGCCATCTCCGGCTGCCACGAATTACTTCAACGGAAGGACTGATAAGAAGAAATAAAAGCAGAACCAGACTCGCCAGCACCATCCAGGGAGATATTTTTAGCCACAGATGGTAATTTATCCGCATGAGCAGAAACATGACTGTAAGTGCCAGCACCACTTTAACCGCATGTCGAAACAGGTAATAATAATTACTATTAAAAAGCTCTCTGGCTTTGAAGGAGCTGGCGCTGTATACCATTATGACCCCGCAGGTAAGCAGAGAAAGTACCAGAAAGAGAAGCCAGAAATCATATTTTAGTATTTTTTCTTGAATCATAGATTACCTTATTTTGAATGTGCTGAGACTGAACAGGACCAGAAGAATCCCGATGATCCAGAAGCGTACGACCACATGGTTTTCATGCCAGCCCAGAAGTTCAAAATGATGATGGATGGGAGCCATTTTAAAAATGCGCTTACCGGTCATCTTAAAATAGACCACCTGAATAATAACCGAAAGGCTTTCTGCCACAAAAACACCACCAATGATGATGAGCAAAAGTTCTTTTTTTAGCAAAATGGCCAGCGTTCCCACCGCACTACCCAGGGCGAGAGCCCCGGTGTCGCCCATGAAAACCTGCGCAGGATGAGCATTGAACCACAGGAAACCGAGCGCCGCTCCTACCAGGGCCGCACAGTATACTGTGAGTTCACCGGTTCCGGGCAGATAGATGATGTTCAGGTAATCACTGAAATCCACACGACCCGAAATATAGGCGATAGCCGCCCAGGCGAGTCCGGTAATCCCCACCAGACCAATGGCCAAGCCATCCAGACCATCTGTAAGGTTCACCGCGTTAGAAGTGGCCGTAATTACTAAAATTACCATGGGAATATAAAATACCCCGAAGTCGATTTCATAATTTTTGAAAAATGGTACCGTACTAAGAGTGCGGATACCTTCAAATTGCGGAGCAAAATATAAAATTGAACCTACGACCAGTCCCAATAATATTTGTCCGATTAATTTGTAACGCGCCACAAGTCCCCTGGGCAACTTTTTGACTACTTTTAAATAATCATCAATAAATCCCACCAGCCCCATCCAGAAGGTAGCCAGCAAAATCAGCACAATGTAAATGTTCAACACTTTCGCCCATAACAGAGTTGGGATAATGATGCTGGCAAGAATAATCAGACCTCCCATGGTAGGGGTTCCAGCTTTTTTCAGATGACTCTTGGGACCATCCGGTCGAATTTCTTCACCAATTTGATGCTTGCGTAACTTTTTGATGACAAACGGTCCCACGATAAAGCTGATCAAAAGAGCTGTAATGGCCGCCCAGGCCGCTCGAAATGTAATGTAACGAAACAGATTAAAACCAGAGATAATCTGGTGCAATGGATACAGTAAATAATAGAACATATTCTATCTCTTAAAGGTTTAGTTTTTAAATAGTTCCCATGTTGTGTGCGACACCCTATCTGTTCTCATAGATGGTCATTCTGAACACACAAACCGCAAGGGTCGATTTCATCACCATATTCCATCCAAAACCTCTTCCATTTTCATGCCACGCGAGCCTTTGACCAGAAGCACATCACCAGGCTGCAGGAGATTTTTCAGGGCCTGCTGTAAATCCGTTTTGTTGGTAAAATGTTCGGCCCGCATTTTCGATTGCTGCTTAACTTTTTTTACAGCAAAGTGGCTGAATTCTCCGTAAGCAAAGAACACGTCTACAGGATAATTTTTTAAGAGTTCCCCGATTTTTTCATGTTCAGCCTGAGCCATCTCCCCCAGTTCCAGCATATCGCCAAACACAAAGATTCTTTTCCCCTTCGCCGGAATGGAGTTCAAAACCTCCAGGGCGGCTTTAGTAGAATCAGGATTGGCATTGTAGGCATCGTTTAGTACAACCACCCCGGCACGTGTAAATATTTGCATTCGTTTATCCGGAACGTGAACCTGTTCCAGAGCCTCTTTAATATTAGCCAAAGATACACCAAACTCCAGGCCCACGGCTACGGCTGCCAGAGCGTTGAGAGCATTATGCTGGCCAGGAATCGGAATGGTTATTCTCGTTTCTTCAACCCGCAACCTGGGAAATCCGAATGTGTCTAACCCTTCCAGGTGACCTTGAATGTCCGCTGTATCTGTAAAGCCATAGGTGATCCTCTTTTTTAAAGGTGGTGTTTTTTTAAGGATATGCTTATCCTCCAGATTAACGAATCCGACCCCATCCGGGGAGAGATATTCGAATAATTCCATTTTGGCACGCGCTACCCCTTCCACATCGCCAAAAAACTCCAGGTGTCCACGACCAACATTCGTGATCAAGCCATACTGGGGATCGCCAATTTCACAGAGACGTGTGATCTCACCAAAATGATTGGTTCCCATTTCCAGCACCAGGGCTTTATGATTTTTCTTTAATGAAAACAGCGTAAGCGGTACCCCGATGTGATTGTTCAAATTGCCCCGTGTTTTACAAACTTCGCCTGATTGAGAAAGCACAGCAGCAATCATCTCTTTGGTAGTTGTTTTTCCATTAGTCCCGGTTAAACCCAGAACGGGAATATCAAATTTTTCACGATAAAAATGAGCCGTTTCTTGAAGCGCTTTAAGGGTATCTTCAACCACAAAAATGTTGGCTTCTTGAAAAGGATTAGCCTGTTTTCTTAACCACGATTTTTCCACAACCAGAGCCAGCGCTTTTTTCTGCAAAACTTCTTCAACAAAATCATGTCCATCGTGGGTTTCACCTTTTATAGCAAAAAAGATCTCACCGGGCTTAATGGTTCGCGAATCAATAGAAAAGCCTGCTGCCGCTTTTTGCAGAATTTCAGGTTGCCCATAAAACTCAAATGGACAGGACTTAATTTCTAAAAATTCTTTTAATAAAAAATCCATGATGCCCCGATTAGTTAGTAACTCTGATTTCCACGGGCAAATCCCCGGTAGATTCACAGGCAATCCAGATATGGGTGCCAGGCCTCACCTGCAGCCCCGGATCCAGACTTTGCTTTACCACCCGTCCACTGCCATTGAGATGCACCCGCAGACCCCGGAATGAAAGAATACTTACGGCCTTTCGTACCGACAATCCACGCACATCTGGAACTGTCACTTTTTCCTCGTCATCCATTTTTCTTGCCATGGTTAAAACAACTTGTGGTGTTTCACTATCCGAATGAAACTCTTGTTTCATTACCAGAAGACCTTCTCCTTCTAACTGGTAATTTAGTCCCAGCTCGTCTAAGATTTGCACGGCCACATCGTATCGTCGTCCCACTAAATTGGGCACATAGAATTTATCATTTTCACCAATATGGGTTTCTTCCACTGAAGTATATTGTTGGGGTGGAATCTCATAAATTTTTAAAATACGCTCCAGAATTTTTTTAAACGTTGGCGCCGCCACATGCCCTCCCGAATGGGCTGGATGCGGTTCATCTATCATGACAAAAATCAAAAATCGGGGTTGATCCACTGGAAAGAAGCCACAAAAAGAAGCGATGAATTTACTGTTTGAATACCCCGGCCGATCTTTAAGAGGTTTTTGTGCTGTGCCGGTTTTACCGGCAATCCGGTAGCCTGGAATTTTAGCCAATCGCCCCGTCCCTTTATCAACAACGCGTTCGAGAATTTTTGCCATGGTGTTGGCAACTTCACGATCCATGACCCGCCGAATTCTCTGCGGATAATATTGTTGAACAATTTTCCCCTCACGATCTCGAATTTCTTTCACCACAAATGGTTTCATTAAATAGCCCCCGTTGGCAATAGCCCCGTAGGCCATGGCGACCTGCAAAGCCGTAACTGCCACCTCATGACCAATTGCAATGGATATTAG
>CAZMEG010000060.1:0-1672 GCA_964565205.1 uncultured Cytophagia bacterium | reverse complement strand
GACAATTTGCTCCAATCTGTGGGTCGATTCAAAATTCCTGACGCTTCACCAGGTAATTCAATGCCGGTTTTGCTGCCAAAGCCAAATTCACGAATAGCCTGATAAAGCTCACTGGCTCCCACTTCCTGAGCAATTTTAGCCGTGCCAATGTTACTGGAATGGGCAAACACATCTTCAAAGGACAACCAGCCATACTTTTCAGGGTCGTTGATAAGCTGGCCAAAAAACTTTGCCATGCCATTTTCACAAAAAACAATATCATGAACTTTTTTAATTCGATTGGATAGCGCCGCCATCATGGTAACAATTTTAAACGTGGAACCGGGCTCAAAAACGTCGGTGATGGGTCGAATGCGCCAGTTTTCCGGGGGATAGGCTCGGGGATTATTGGCATCAAAGCCAGGCACCGAAGCCAGGGCAAGTATTTCCCCTGTACTGGGGTTGGTAATGATGGCATTGCCCCCTCTGGCTTTGTACTTTTGCACCGCCGCCGCCAGTTCTTCTTCTGCAATTGTTTGCAACACATGGTCGATGGTAAGGATTAAATCGTTGCCCTGGCGAGGGTAGTGAGTAGCCGATTCAATAGTCATGATGGGCTCCCCGCTGGCATCCAGTTGAATCAGCATTTTACCATCATTACCGCGTAAATACTTATCAAAAGTTAATTCCAGACCACTCAAACCCTTGCCGTCCACACTGACAAAGCCAAGCACGGCAGCTAATTTTTCTTTTAAAGGGTAAATGCGCGTATTATTTTCATGCAAAACTACACCCTTTAACTTCATAGCTTTAATTTTCTCTCCAATCTCCACATCCAGATGTCTTTCCAGATAAATAAAATTAGAAGTACGCTGCATGATTTTTAACAATTCGAATTGACTTTTGGGCAACACACGGCTCAGATGTCTGGCTACAAGATCGATATCGGCATAACGCACATCCACCCCCAGATCATACGTGGGTTTATTCAAGGCCAGCTCTTTGCCGTTGCGATCGTAAATGATGCCTCGCTGAGCTTTTAATGGTTTAGTTTGCAAATATTGAGTTCTGGCCAGCTTCAGATATTTTTCTCTTTCAACAATTTGAAACTGCACCAGGCGCACAATTACTGCCGTCGCAATGGCGATAAGAAACACGAGCACCAGGTGCAATCGCCACTTTTTAATGACAAAATGTTGCACCTCTAAACGCGGCCTGTTGTAAAACTGCTGTCGTTTCACTTTATTTTTCTTGTAGCTCAACGATATCTTCCTTGGCTAAAGGTTCTAGACCCAGTTTTTTGGCTTCTTCCACAATGCGCCCATAGCTGGATAAATCGGCTACCTCGGCGCGCAGTCGTTCCAGCTCGAGCTTTAAACGATTTTTCTCCAGTCGCAAATCCTTTACTTCAGAAGAAAGTGAACGAGTCTGAATACGCATCCAGGTGAATGCAAACATTATCACAAAAGCCATCAATAACCACCAGAAGGCCCCGGCACCGGTGCGCCTTCGCGCTTTCCGTGTGACCGAATGCATTCGACGATTCTTAGCAGGTTTTATCCTGCCCGGCAGTGTGTAAGTCTTGTACGTTTTTTAGCCTCCTTAAATTTTATAAATTTCAAAGAATAATCAGCAAATTTAATCTTAATACCGCAGAAACGACTATTTTCTTTGTGTCTTCGCGTCTTTGCGT
>CAZMEG010000059.1:2422-12112 GCA_964565205.1 uncultured Cytophagia bacterium | reverse complement strand
CCTTTTAAGCAAATAGGCGAGATTTTATTCTCGCCTATTTTTTTATATCTTCGTAATCCCTAAATTTAACTTGATTTTATTAGGTATTATTTATAATTTTTGTCACATATTTTAAAAGAAAAAAATATTTAATGAAAAGATCGTGGTGGTGGATTATGAAAAATGTGTTTGTCTGTTTAGCGGTTCTTTTGATTCTTTTCTCATTGTTAGGATGCAGTAAAAAAGAAACCGAGGAACAACTCAAGGCTCTGGGACAAAATTACGAAAAAGAGGAACGATATAATGACGCCATTCGTTCTTATGAAAAATTAATCGAATTATATCCAAAAGGTAAATTTGCTGACGAAGCTCAGCACAGAATTGCCTTTATTTATTATAACAATTTTCAGGATTATGATAAAGCTATCGAGGCCTATAAGAAAGTTGTGGAAAATTTTCCAAACAGTAAATATGTAGAACAGGCTCGTTTCATGATAGGTTATATTTTCGCTAATAATATCAAAGATTATGACAAGGCACGTCAGGCTTATAACGATTTTCTGAAACATCACCCCAACAGTGAATTGGCAGATGATGTACAGTGGGAGCTGGATCACCTGGGACAGGACATCGAGGAACAGTTGTTCGGGAAAACAGAAAGTAAACATTCCAACGGTAAGGTAAGTCCGGAAAAAACCAATAGCCAATAATTTTTTACCCCATTTTCTCAGCCGAAGGGATTAATTTCGAATATTTTTTTCGAGTTTAATCGTCGGCTTTTTTATTGTGCATACCAGATTTCGAGTGGGAACTTTTAAGCAAGCCTTAAGTATATTATTTCGGTTTAAATCGAAGGAGGCAGATGAAAATAATTTTTAGAGCATCTCTGGTTGCTTTTTTCTTCCCTGTTTTAATTTTTGCCCAATCTACAGACACCACCCTTACATCAGGGGATTCTACGCATCTAAACTCAAATTTGTATCCGGATAAAATCAAAGCCACGGTCTATTTTGACAAAAAATCTGTACCTCTCAATCGCACCGCCAGATTCACCCTGGATTTAAGCTGGGAAGGAGACTTAGATCGATTTAAAATTGAAAAAGTTGAAGATCCCGTTTTTACAAATTTAGAGGTAGTCAGCAATTCAACATCTAATCAAGTGGGTGCCTCGCGCGCATTAAAAAGTTACGAATATGTGGTCCACCCTAAAAGCCTTGGTATGGCTTATGTGGATGGGATTGTGGTAGAATATCGAGATACTCAGACAGATAAATTACACCGGTTAATAACCAATCGATTAGAAATTTCCGTAATTGAACCTGTCAAAGAAAGCCAATCGGGCAAAATTGCTCTATTCATCGGTATTGGCCTTTCCGTAATTGTGTTATCGATTGTTACGGTGGTTTCTATAAAAAATCGAAAATTACGCCAGCAAGAAGAACGTTTAAAAGCCATAGACATGGTACCGGTGGAGGAAAAATATCTGGGTCAGTTAAAAGAACAAATCAATCTCAAAGAACCCCAGGACAAAGATAACTATGCTGCTTTATCAAAATTGTTCAAGAAATATCTGGCTGAGAGATACCAGATTAGTGCTCTGGAAACCAGTACAGAAGAGATTGTGCATTCACTTAAAGAGCAAAATATTGCAGAGAGCAATATTAAGATAGTGGATGAAGTTTTAAGAACCTGCGATGTGGTTAAATTTTCCGGAAGTCAACCTGAAACGGGTCAAATTGAGAGGCTTTATACGCTGGTGGAAGATTTGTTGCAAAAAAATAAAACCGAATTTATTGAATTTACCAATCAGGCGCAACTACGTCAGGAAGGATAAAAAAGAAATTATGCAGATTTCGACCTGACGGAAGCTTACATTTAATCAACTCTCAAAAGATAACCGAGGAGGTGCGATGGCCGTAGATATTCAAGCGATTAATGAAAAAATCAACAAGGAAAGCGAATTTGTTGAGAAGATTACCACAGAAGTGTCCAAAGTTATTGTGGGTCAAAAATACATGGTGGAACGCCTTCTAATTGCTTTGCTGGCTAATGGCCATGTGCTTTTAGAAGGTGTGCCAGGATTAGCCAAGACTCTGGCGGTAAAAACCCTTTCTTCAACCATTCAAACCAAATTTCAACGAATTCAATTTACCCCGGACCTGTTACCGGCCGATATCATAGGAACTTTAATTTATGATCAGCGCAACGGTGATTTCACGACAAAAAAAGGGCCCATATTTGCTAATTTAATTCTTGCCGATGAAATTAACCGATCGCCAGCAAAAGTACAGTCTGCACTTCTGGAAGCCATGATGGAAAGGCAGGTCACTATTGGCGAGCAAACATTCCCGTTGGATGATCCATTTTTAGTGCTGGCTACACAAAATCCCATTGAACAGGAGGGAACCTATCCTTTGCCTGAAGCTCAGGTGGATCGTTTCATGATGAAATTATCTATCGGCTACCCGGACAAAGAAGAAGAGCTGGAAATTATGCGACGCATGGCCGGCAAGGAAGTTCCGGAAGTTACCCCGGTGGTAAAACCTAAAGACATCGTCGCAGCACGATCTCTGGTCAATGAAGTTTATATGGATGAGAAAGTGGAAAGGTATATTGTAGATATTGTTTTTGCCACGCGGCAACCAAAAGAATATGGACTGGATGAGCTGGAAGATTTAATCGCTTACGGCGCCTCCCCAAGGGCTTCTATTTATTTAAATCAAGCTGCCAAAGCTCACGCCTTTTTGCGGCGACGGGGATATGTGATTCCTGAAGACGTTCGTGCTATCGGCATGGATGTTTTACGGCACCGTATTATTGTTACTTACGAAGCAGAAGCTGAAGAAGTCACCCCTGAGGATGTGGTGCGTAAAGTTTTAAATAAAATCGAAGTACCATAAATGATTCCGAAAGAAATACTTAAAAAGGTTAAACGCATTGAAATTCAAACCCGTGGCCTGGTAAACGATGTTTTCTCAGGCGAATACCATTCCGTATTTAAGGGCAGAGGCATGGATTTCGCAGAGGTGCGGGAATATCAAATCGGAGACGATATTCGTACTATTGACTGGAATGTGACCGCTCGCATGGGGCATCCCTATGTCAAGGTCTTCGAGGAAGAACGCGAATTGACAGTCATGCTGCTGGTAGATGTGAGTTCTTCCGGAAACTTCGGTACAGTAGAACGCATGAAAGGTGAGATCGCCACAGAAATTTGTGCTCTGCTGGCTTTTTCGGCTATTAAAAATAATGACAAAGTGGGACTCATTATTTTCACAGATCAAATCGAAAAATTTGTACCACCGAAAAAGGGTAAGACCCATGTTTTACGTGTATTGCGTGAATTGCTTTATCATCAACCGCAGGGACGCAGTACGAATATAGCCCTGGCACTTGAATATCTCAGTCGCGTTATATCACGTCGAGCGGTGGTGTTTCTGGTTTCGGATTTCATGGCAAAAAATTATGAAAAAGCCATGCAAATTGCCAACAAACGTCATGATCTTGTGGCTATCACCATTACCGATCCGCGAGAAATGGAATTACCCGATGTTGGATTAATCGAATTGGAGGATGCTGAAACTGGTGAAATCGTTTTGCTTGACACCTCAGACCCCGTGCTTCGTGAATCCTTTATATCGGAAACCAGTCAATTAAAAGCCCAGCGAGAAAAACTTTTTCGATCTATGAACATAGATTATGTGGATATTCGCACCGATGTCTCTTATGTTGAGCCTTTAATTAAATTTTTTAGAATGCGTGCCAAGCGGTTTCATTAACATGAGTTAGTAGTGCTAAAAAAATTATTAAATTTTAAATGAAAAAACATAAAACTAAAAGGGACAGGATGGGAAAAAATTTAAAATTTCTGGTGATTTTGTGGGTGGGCCTTTTTTTCGTACAGGCCTGCCAGAAGGCGGCTGAAAAGCCCAAATTTGATGCAGAAAAAGTCCGTAAGTTTGCAAACGCGCTCTATAATCGTCAGCTCTATCATCAAGCCATCGACGAATACAAATACTATCTGAACAATTATCGAATGGATGAAGACCAGGCAGCAAATATCAATTACATCATTGCTAACATCTATTTTGAACGGGTGCACGATTATGAAAATGCTCTGGCTTACTATTTAAAAATTAAACATCTATATCCTGACAGTCCGCTGCTGGACGAAGCTAACAAACGGATTGTGGAATGTCTGGAGCGGTTAGAACGGTCTGCCGATGCTCAACAGGCAATGGAAGAGGCCGCCCTTTTAGATCCCTCACAGGCTCATCCGAAAAGGCCAGGGGCTGTGATTGCAAAAATTGGGAAACGTGAAATTACCATGGGTGATCTGGAATATGAAATCAATCAGTTGCCACCCTATATGCGTGAACAAATGAATGATCGCAACAAGAAAATTGAATTTCTGAAACAGTATATAGCCACAGAACTTCTCTATGACACCGCCAAGCGGAAAGGTTTGGATAAAGATAAAGAGGTGATAGCCGCCGCTTTCCAGGCCAAAAAGAACATCATGGTACAAAAACTGCTGGAAGATGAAATTTCACAAAATGTCAATATTCGGGAATCGGACGTTGAGTTGTATTACAAAGCGCACAAAGAGGAATATGCTAAAAAAGATGATAACGGCAAAGTGATTGAATATCTTCCTTTTGACCAGGTAAAAGATCAGGTGCTCAAGGATTTAATTAAAGAAAGGCAAAAAGAGGCTTATGAACAGCTTGTGCAACGTATGATGCGTGCGGAAGCGGTGGAAATCTATGAAGACAAAATACAATAATTTAATTGAATGCTCGAAATCTGAAACGGAAAATTTGAAATTCTGAATTTATAAATGAGTAGAAAGCTATTTCTGATACAACGAATAGTTCTAATTACTTTTTTCTTTACAGCATCTCTATTTGCGCAGAATGAGCCTATCACAGTAGAGTCAAAGATAGATAAAAGCAAAATTACTATTGGAGATGTTGTAAACTATTCGGTGATTATCAAAAGAGATGCCGATGTCCAGGTAGAAATGCCGGGTTTGGCTGCCAATCTCGGAGCTTTTGAAATTCGTGATTATGAGGTGTTGGAGCCTCAAAAAGAGGATGGCAAAATTGTCGAAAAATTTGAGTATAAGATTTCCACGTTCGACACGGGTGAATTTGAAATCCCGCCTTTAACTATATATTATACCCTTCCCGGCGATTCAGTAAAACATTCACTCAAAACCGAAACTTTGAAAATTGAAGTTTTAAGTCTTAACCCAAGCAAGAAGGGGGACATTCGCGATATTAAACAACCCCTAAATTTACCTCGAGACCTTCGTCAATATATCTTATGGGGTGGGCTGGGTCTGATTCTTGTTTTAGCCGCATTAACAGCCTTTTATGTATGGAAAAGGAAAAAGGCCGGGAAATCTATTATTCCAAGAAAAGTGGAACCACCAAAGCCTGCTCACGAAATAGCCCTGGAAGCCCTGGAAAATTTGCGCGAGTCTTCTCTCATTCAAGAGGGGAAAATCAAAGAATTTTTTGTACAAATCTCCGAAATCATTCGAAATTACATAGAGGGCCGTTATTTTGTACCTGCTCTGGAAATGACCACGTTTGAACTTTTGGAAAATTTGCGCCAAAATCAGATAGAAGACGGAATCATACAAACCATTGCCGAATTTCTTGAAATTTGTGATCTGGTAAAATTTGCTAAATATCAGCCCTCTTCAGAAGAAATCGATTCAACTTTAAATAAAGCCTTTGAAATTGTGGATAAGACCAAATTAGTATTTGAACCAGAAAGCGAAGAATATCCTGAAAAAGAAGGGCAACAGAAAACCGGGGAGAAAACCGTAGAAAGTAAAGAAGTTACTGAAATCACAAATACTGAAACCAGTAAGTAGACCATGCTAAGATTTGCAAATCCGGAATTTTTATTGCTACTGGCCGCAATTCCTTTTTTAATTTACTGGTATCTAAAAAAAGATAAAGTTCGAACCGGTACACTAAGATATTCCAATCTTGGCCTGGTGCAAAATGTCCACACGAATTCCAGCAAAAAACGCCTCCGCCATCTTCTATTTGGTTTGCGAATTCTGGCTTTAACACTGCTTATTATCGGTTTTGCCCGACCTCAATCAGGTCACACCGAAGAAGAAGTGATTACCGAAGGCATTGATATCGTCATTGCTCTGGATATTTCCAGCAGTATGCTGGCCGAAGATTTTAAACCAAAAAACCGACTGGAAGCAGCAAAATCTGTAGCCAGTAATTTCATTCGAGGCCGCACCAATGATCGTATTGGTCTGGTCGTTTTTGCTGCCAAAAGTTTTACCCAGTGCCCGTTAACGCTCGATTACGGTATTTTACTCAATTTTATTCAAAAAATTGAAAGTGGTATGATTGAAGATGGTACAGCCATCGGCATGGGTATTGCCAATGCGGTGAATCGCCTGAGAAATAGTAAAGCCAAAAGTAAAGTGATTATTCTGCTTACCGATGGCCAAAACAATCGGGGCCAACTGGACCCGTTGACGGCCGCTAAAGTAGCGAAAGCTTTTAATGTAAAAATTTATACGATTGGTGTGGGCACAGAAGGAGAAGCGTTGTATCCTGTCAATGATCCGCTGTTTGGTAAACGGTACGTGAGATTACCGGTTGAACTGGATGAAAAATCGTTGAAAGAAATTGCTCGCATTACTGGCGGCAAATATTTTCGTGCCACCGACAAACAGAGTCTGGAAAATATTTTTAAAGAAATAGACCAACTGGAGAAGACCAAAATTGAAGTGAAACAATTTACGCGTTTTAGTGAATTGTTTCCACCCTACTTAGCCCTGGCACTCGGATTTGTTTTTCTGGAAATTATTTTAACAAACACAAAATTCAGGAAAATTCCGTAAACCATGTTGAGATTTGCCAATTACCACGCACTGTATTTGCTACTTTTGGTTCCACTACTGGGTGTTTTCTATTACCTTGTTTTTAAATGGAAAACCCGTGCCTTGCAAAGATTTGGTAATTTAGAACTGGTGAAAAAGTTGAGCCATTCCACCAGTCGTGGGCGGCAAATTTTAAAAGCGTGCCTGCTGGTGGTGGCCCTACTATTTTTAACCCTTGCTCTGGCCAGGCCGCAAATTGGCACACGTCTGGAAGAAGTAAAAAGAAAAGGTGTGGATATTTTTGTGGCCCTGGATGTTTCCATGTCCATGCTGGCTGAAGACATTAAACCCAATCGTCTGGAAAAAGCCAAGCATGAAATTTCTGCTTTCATAGATTTGTTAAAAGGGGATCGAATTGGTTTTATCGCTTTTGCCGGCGAAGCCTTTGTGCAATGTCCCCTTACGCTCGATTACGGGGCCGCCAAAACTTTTCTGGATATCATGGATCCCGCTTCCGTACCAGAACCAGGTACCAATATCGGCGCCGCCATTGCCATGGCGATGAAAAATTTTGAAACCAAAGAGCGCAAATATAAAGTCTTAATTATAATAACGGACGGCGAAGATCATGGCAGCGAACCCGTGAAAGTGGCAGAATCGGCTGCTCAAGAAGGCGTGGTAATTTATACAATTGGAATTGGTTCACCAAAAGGAGTACCCATTCCACTCTATGATGAACATGGCAATCAAATTGGCTTTAAAAAAGATCAAAAGGGTGAGGTCATTCTCACCAAACTCGATCAGTTCACTCTGGAAAAAATTGCTTTAACCACGGGGGGAAAATACTATCATTCAGCAACCGGCGATTTTAAAATGAAAATGGTTTATGATGAAATTTCAAAAATGGAGAAAAAAGAACTGGCTTCCATGAAATTTTCACAGTATGAGGATCGCTATCAATATATTTTAATTCTTGCCATCATTTTATTGTTTCTGGAAACGATTATTTCCGAACGTAAAAAAACTAAAACCGAATGGCGTGGTCGATTTGTTTAAAAATAATGGTTAAGAAGATGCAAAGAGGAGTACAAATCATTTCTATTGTTTTATTGTTCACCCCAGTTGTCTTTGCTCAAAAGGGCTGGAAACAGGTATCTGAAGGTAATAAATTATTCACACAGGAAAAATACGACGAAGCGAATAATAAATATCAGGATGCTTTACTGGAAGACCCGGAATCCCCAATAATTCATTTCAATATGGGTGATGTTCTTTACAAAAAACGAAACTATGAAGAAGCTTTAAAACACTATCAGAAGGCCCTTTCTACCGATGATGTGTTATTAGAAGCTAAGACTTACTACAATATTGGCAATACCCTGTACAAACTCGGCAAACTACCTGAAAGTATTCTGGCGTACAAGAAATCTCTTGAGCTCAACCCCAATGATGAAGATGCAAAATACAATTTAGAATATGTGCGTGCAAAATTAAAAGAAATGGCTAAAAAACAACCTCAAACACCTCAGCAACAGCAACAACAGAAACAGAAACAACAGCAGCAAAATCAACAGCAAAATTCTCAACAGGATCAACAAAAAAACCAGCAACAGCAACAGGAACAGCAACAACAGCAAATGCAGCAAGACCAGCAATCGGAACAGAAGCAAGCGCCCGAAAAACAGAAGGAATCACAACCACTTGAACTTAGTAAAGAAGACGCAGAAAGAATTTTAAATGCTTTACAAAATGAGGAACAGAAACTTTTAAAAAAACAAAAAGCCAAAAAGTTAAGAGGGGCTTTTCGTGGTAAAGATTGGTAAAAATCATGAGAATTAAAATGAAAACCAAATATTTTGTTGTCGGGATTTTGTGTTTGTGGGGAAGTTTGGCGGTGGCTCAGAATTTACGTATCCGGGCCTATGTGGATAAAACCGTCATTCCTGTAAATCAGCAATTTGAACTTTCCATAGAGCTATCCGGTCCGGATGCCAATCAGGCGCCTCAGCCGCCACGGCCCAATCTGGACGACTTTGCTGCTTATGTGGGTAGCAGTAGCTCCCAGAGCATTCAATTCATTAATGGTCAGATGTCGGTCTCCAAAACATTTATTCATTATTTTATCGCCACAAAGGAAGGAAATTATCGCATACCAGCCGTTACACTTACTTTTAAAGGTAAAACTTTCAAGACGAATCCTATAAACATTCAAGTCATTAAATCACAGTCACCGCCGCCGGCCCAAACGCCCCGTCAAAAATCTCAACCTCAAGTATCGAACAATGTGGATCTTTCAAAACTCTTGTATTTAAAAGCCACGGTAAATAAAAAACAGGTTTATCAAAATGAACCGGTCCTTGTAAGTTACAAAATATACACAGCGGTAAATGTTACGAGTTATGGAATTTCCCAGTTGCCCAATACGGTGGGTTTCTGGACCGAAGAGTTTCCCCTGCCCCAGAGACCGGTATTGCAGGATGAGGTAATTAACGGTCGACTCTTTAAGGTGGCTGAAATTCGAAAAGTCGCTCTATTCCCGCAAGAACCCGGTCTCAAAAAATTGGATCCGCTGGTGGTAGAATGCGAGGTACAGGTTAAAAGAAGGAGACGTACCAGAAGAGATATTTTTGATTCCTTTTTTGATGATCCGTTTTTTGATGATCCTTTTTTTGGGTTCGGGCGAACGGTTCGCCAGATGCTGCGCTCCAATCCAGTCTCGATTAAGGTGTTGCCACTACCTGAAGCTGGTCGTCCGGATGATTTTTCAGGGGCGGTGGGTAAATTTAAAATTTCTGCCAGCGTAGACAAAACTACCGTTAAAACCAATGAAGCCATTACCTTGAAAG
>CAZMEG010000059.1:0-2412 GCA_964565205.1 uncultured Cytophagia bacterium | reverse complement strand
CCTTGAAAGTGGATATTTCCGGCGAAGGAAACATTAAATTTCTACCAAAACCCTCCGTAAACATTCCAGCCGATTTTGAAACTTACGAACCAAAAGTAACCGAAAAAATCAATAAAAATGCAGGTGTCATATCTGGCACAAAATCCTTTGAGTATGTGCTCATTCCAAGATTCGCAGGTACACACACTATTAAGCCGGTAGTCTTCTCTTACTTTGATCCTGTAGCTAAAAATTATAAATCCATTGCTACATCACCTATTGATATTCATGTAACCAAGGGCGAGGAATCTTATCTGGTTTCAGGCATGGGGACTTCCAAAGAAGATGTTAAATTTATTGGTAAAGATATTCGTTTCATCCAGCTCAATCTACCCGAATTTCAGAGAGTGGGGCGTATTTTCTATAAAAGCACTATTTTTTACCTGATCGTGTTTTTACCTTTACTGGTGCTGGCAGGGGGATATGGTTATCGCCGCTATTTGGACAAACTGAGTTCAAATGTAGCGTATGCCCGTAGTAAAAAAGCCAATCAAATGGCTCTTAAACGTTTGCGCAAAGCCAAAGAAGCTATGCGAGAGGGGAATGCCAAAGAATTTTATGGAGAGGTATCCAAAGCCTTAATGGGATTTGTAGGTGACAAATTCAACGTTCCATCAGCGGGATTGATGACCGATGAAATCGAAACCATGCTAAAAAGTCGCGGGGTCAAAGAAGATATTGTTTCGGAATATGTGAACTGTCTGAAAGATTGCGAATATCGGCGTTTTGCTCCCACAGAAAACGACAATGGCGAACTCAAAGCCTTTTTTGAACGATCCAAAAAGGCCATCATCAATCTGGAAAAAGAGATTTGATTATGAAAAAAGTTTGCCTTTTCTTTATTGGATTTTTAATTCTTACCACTCAATCGGTATCTGCCCAATCCATTGAGTCTTATTTTTTAAAAGGCAATGAACTTTATCAAAAGGGGGATTATAAAGGAGCCATTGAAGCCTACAACAAAATTTTGCAGGCTGGTTATGAAAGCTGGGAAGTTTATTATAATCTGGGAAATGCATATTATAAAAACAAGCAATTAGGACTGGCTATTTTAAATTATGAACGAGCTAAGCGATTAAATCCAGAAAATGAGGACATTGAATTTAATCTATCCCTTGCCAATCTTGCCATTGTCGATCGAATTCCTGCACTGCCGAAGTTTTTTCTTTTTGCCTGGATCTCTAACTTCACTCATTTGTTCAGTCTTAAATTTTTAGGTATTCTCACTATAATTATTTATTTAGTTTTCATAACTTTAATCCTTTTACGTTTATTTATCAAAAATCGAAATTTTCAAAAATTTTCTTTCGTTATATTAGTAATCAACACAACTTTCTTATTAATTTTTGGTAGCATGCTTGTCTTCAGGATATATGAAAACGAAAATAAAGTGGAAGCTATTTTGCTGGCGGACAAAGTAGATGTTTTAAGTGCTCCTGGTACGGCCGGAACTGAACTTTTTACTCTACATGAAGGTGTAAAATTACAGATAAAAGATCGTTCAGGAGAATGGGTGAAAATAAGATTAGCCGATGGAAAAGTCGGCTGGGTAAAAGAAAAATATCTGGCCAAAATTTAAATATGAAATGGCCTGTACTTTATAAAAAGTCTCCCTGGGATTTTAAGGAAAATTATGATCTCAATCTAAAACGTGCAGTGGTTGTTACCCTGTTTTCTTTAATTATAATTATTTATTTATCGCCACGAGTTGATGTGGAGATGCAACCCCCTGAACCTCCGCAAATTACCATATCCGTGGAAAATATTCCAGTAACTCGACAGAGCTTTCATCTACCGCCCCCACCTAAACCCACGGTCCCCATACCCTCGGAAGATGAGGCTATTCCTGAAGACGAAACCATCGAGGAAACGACTTTAAAATATACCAATTTTTTTGACAACATTCCCCATGAAATTACGGGTATGCCCAGTCAGACCATCGTTCCCCCTCGACCGATTGCCTGGGTTTTCCCGGAATACCCGGAAGAAGAAAAGAAAAAAGGCGTGCGGGGGGTAGTAAAAATTAGTCTCCATATTGATGAACATGGCAAAGTCATTGAAGCAGTGGTGCTGGAAAATACCACCGGCAGCCAAAAATGTGAGAAAGCTGCCCTGGAAGCAGCCTATGGTAGTCGCTTTTATCCCGCCCGAGAAGGTAACAAACCGGTTAGTTACTGGTTAACCCAGCCCTATCGTTTTGATTACACCGATTAAGACTCTCTAAAATTGTATACAAAGTAAGCAAAACCTGTTTATTTTATTTACTTAATCATTCATCAATTATTTTAAAATTCTCAGAAATTGAACTAATTTGATGATATAAATGTATTATAAAATTAGAAAAACATAAAAAATGTAACAAATGGTATAGGC
>CAZMEG010000058.1:0-12131 GCA_964565205.1 uncultured Cytophagia bacterium | reverse complement strand
TAAACGACTTAACCGCAACCACGAAATAGCATAATATTTCCGGCTTTATTCACCACTTTAAGGAGGCCAACATAAATCCCGGTTTAACAAATCCCAAATCCCAGAATGACGTATAGGATTTGTTGGTTGGGATTTGGGATTTTAAGGGGTGAGTTTCGAGGTTATTTACCCAGCTCTGTTTTTAGCTCATCCGACCGTAACAAAGCTTGTTCACCTTTCTCTTTCTGCCCGATATTAATATATGCCACGCCCAAATTGCGCCACAGTTTAGCATTATCTGGCTGCATCTCCAGGGCTCGTTCATAGTAGGGAATGGATTTTTTATAATAATTTAAAGCCCTTTTTTGAATGCTTTGAATTTCTTGGACAGAAATATGAGCATTAAAGTTGCCCTTTTGCAGTTTTTTCTTTTCTAATTCGGCTAAACTTAAATAAGCATTTCCGATATTAACCGTGGCTTCAAAATCATCGGGATTGAGTTCTAACACACGTTGAAAAAGCTGAATGGCCTCAAGATAGTTGTGTCTCATGTATTGATGCACACCGAATAAGAAGATCAAATCCTGATCCAGGGGATTGGCTTCAATGGCTTTCTGGTAAGCCTGGAAGGCTTCGTGGGTTTTTCCCAGAGCATCATAACAGAGCGCCAGATTTGCCAGAGCATCCCGATGGTTTGGTTCGATTTCAAGAACGTGTTTTAAAATTGGGATGGCATTTTCGTATTCCTTTAAACTGTAATAAAGATTGGCCAATGAAATTTCTAATTCTAAATCATCCGGATATTTTTCCACTAATTTTTTATAAATGGTTAAAGCAAGGTTAAGTTTGTGGGTACTGGAATAAATCAAGGCCAGTTTTTTATGAGCTTCATAATTATTGGGGTTGATTAAAATGGCTAATTTCAACAGTTCCTCAGCTCTTTTGTAATCTTTCTTTTCTGCAGCCTTTAATGCAGCATCGACTTTTTCCGTCCAGTATTTTTCACGAACACTGATGATCTGGTTTTCAAATTTATTGGAGAGTTGGAGGGAAAGTGCAAACTGTTCATTCATTTCACGAAATCTTCCTCGTCTCGCATAGGCCTCTCCCAGTAAATAGTGAGCTTCCGGATTATCAGGATAAGTTTTAACAGCCAGTTCCAGTTGTTCGATAGCCTTATCCCAGTTATTGCTCTGAATATAAATTTTAGCCGCCGTGACTTCTTTGGGCTGGCACCCCCAGAGATAGAAAATACCTGCACTTAAACCTAAACACAAAGCTATTTTTAAAAATATCACTCGCATGGTCATCCATTAACTTTTTAAACGATTCCTTTCTTCATGGCAAGTTTATTTAGATTTTCTTCAAAAGGGGGATAAAGGATCCCTTCCTCGGTGATAATCGCCGTAATAAGTTCATTGGGGGTTATATCAAATGCTGGACTGTAAACCTTAGCACCTCTGGGAGCCGTTCTTTTACCAAATCCTTCGGTCACTTCTTCCGGGGCACGTTCTTCAATGGGAATTTGCGCACCGTTTTGAATATTAAAATCGATAGTGGAAACCGGAGCCGCCACGTAAAATGGGAGCTTATGTTTTTCAGCCAGAACCGCGAGATTGTACGTACCAATTTTATTAGCTGTGTCACCGTTACGAGCTATACGATCAGCACCCAGGATGACACAATCCACTTTGCCCTGCTGCATGACAAAGGCTGCTGTATTATCGCAAATTAAAGTAGCGTCGATCCCTTCATGCATGAGTTCCCACATATTCAAACGGGCTCCCTGTAGAAGCGGCCGAGTTTCATCTACATACACATGTATTTTTTTCCCCTGTTGA
Source organism: uncultured Cytophagia bacterium (assembly GCA_964565205.1). Taxonomy (GTDB): domain Bacteria; phylum Zhuqueibacterota; class Zhuqueibacteria; order Oceanimicrobiales; family CAZMEG01; genus CAZMEG01. Next base: position 10,311 of record CAZMEG010000058.1, on the reverse strand, counting down.
TGAACTGTAAAAATTACCCCCAGAGCCGTGCCGTAATCAGCGGTGGCCAGAGCCCCTGTGTTACAGTGGGTTAATATATTCATACCATCTTCAATTAACTCGGCCCCATGTCTACCCATTCGACGGCATATTTGCCGGTCCTCTTCCCAGATTTGCAGGGCTTCTTTCACTAAAATCTGTTTAATTTCAGGAATTGCCCTGGCACGATTCTCTTCGGCCATCTTTTTCATGCGATTTAATGCCCAGGATAGATTCACTGCGGTTGGACGGGTGGCGTTCAAATACTCGGCCGTTTTATGTAAAAGATTAAAAAATTCTTCTTTATCCTCTCCCTGGAAATTTTGCAGACCCAGTAGTAACCCAAAGGCTCCGGCTATGCCAATAGCAGGCGCCCCACGAATTCGTAAAGATTTAATGGCCTCGGCCATCTGATCCACATTGTTAATTTCCAGATAGACCAGTTCCTCCGGTAATCGGGTCTGATCTATCATACGAACTTTTCCATCAATCCATTCTATAGTTGTAACCGGCATGTTTCTTCCTCTTATTATTTAAAGTGCCATTTAAGATTACCTGTCTGGAATGAAATTTTTGAAGCTTACCAATTGATTTTAACAAAAATTAATTAATTATAATTTCAATATCAAGCGCTTTCTTTGTGCTGTTGTAATTACAAAGACCTTAGTAATAAATTGAATTAAATTAAATAAATCTGTACTTTAAAAATCAAAAATTGCATGCATATGAATGTTGAGTAAAGCCGAAACTATTGTTGAGCAAAGTCGAAGCACGGCTTCGCTCGGGATTTCAATGTAGATTTTGGAGATAGTAATTAATTTTTGTGGAGGAAAATATGAGATACACAACCACTGTATTTTTAATTTTTTTATTAACAGGGATTTCTCAACCATATCTTCGAGCACAACAACCTCTCTCACTTGATGAAGCCCTTCAATTAGCTTTAAAAAATAGTTTGCAAATACAAAAGCAATTAAAAGATCTGGAAGCCACCGAATTAAATGCAGGCATTCAAAAAGGGGAGCGCCTTCCGGTAATTAATCTCTCCGTCTCGTCAAATTATTTCTCAGAAATCAATGAAATAGATCTCAGTCAAACCATTGGTGTACCGGGGCGCAGCGTAGCCCTGGGTGGTCATGATCGATCCGAATTGATCTTGGGAATTCAGCAACCTCTTTTCACGGGCTTTCGCTTGCAATCCCAGGTAAACCTGGCAAATACCCAGATAAAAAATCAACAGGTACAATTGCAAAAAATTAAAAATGACCTGCTTCTTAAGGTCCATCTGTTATTTTATCAAGCGCAAAATTTATATAAACAAAAAAGGATACTGGAAGCCAGTTTGAAACGGTTGAAAGTACAAATGGAAAAGGTTCGCAATTTTTATCTTGCCGCTCAGGCTATGGCTTTCGATACACTTCAGGTGTACAATCAGATTCTTGCCATTCAAATTGAACAGGAAAAAAATGCTCACAATATTCGTCTTTTGAATTTAAAAATGGCTCGCCTATTAAATTTGGAGCAGATTCGTCCAGTTGCAGAAGCAGAATTGCCTCCACCCGATGCGGATGAGATCAGTCTCGAAAAGTTAAAAAAACAGGCACGAGAATTACGGCCAGAATTCCAGCAAATTCATCTTATGCAAAAAAGTACTGAAATCCAGCAACGTATTGCCCGTTCAACTTTTTATCCAAATATAATGGCATTTGCTAATTTCCACTATGCCAAACCCGGTCTTGATCCGGTAGCGAATTCGTGGATGACCTACTTTACCACCGGAATATCTTTACAATGGAATCTGTGGCGTGGGGGAAATGATCGTCGCAAGATTGAAAATCTCATTATTCAAAACGAAAAACTGCACCTGGAGGAAGAAGATTTAAAGCGATTAATCGATACAGAAGTGGAAGAGAGTTTTGAAAATTTACAGATCAGTTTAAAGAATTACCACCTTTCCCTGGAACTAAAAAATCAGCAGGCTGAACGCTATCGCATTGTTTCGAATCAGTACGAAAATGGTCTGGCCAGTACCCTGGATCTTGTTACAGCAGAATTAGATTTAACCCGTGCGGAATTGCAAACTCAACAAGCATTGAGTAACTATTATATGAATCTTGCAAAGTTAAAAAAAGCGGCAGGAATATTGCACCCTCTAAATGAAGATTAAGTTTTATTTTCAAGAACTTGATCTTTTATTTTCAACAGATACTGAAGGGCGGCATCATGTTCGTTGGGAATTTCACCCTCCAGGATAGCCTCTTCGATCATTTTTTTCAGCTTACCCACCAGAGGCCCGGGTTTTAAACCGCAGACTTCCATGATTTCATCGCCACGCACGGGAGATTGGAAAGCACGCATACGGTCCTTTTCTTCCACTTCCTTTAATCGTTTCACGACAAAATCAAAATTGGCCAGATGCTGCTGCACACGTTTGGGATTACGAGAGGTAATGTCTGCACGACACAAAGTTAGCAAATCTTCCAGATGCTCACCAGCCTGAACAAGTAGCCGTCGATAGGCGGAATCGGTTACATGCTCTTCGGTCAGAGCAATGGGCCGCAGGTGTAATCGAGTGAGCTTCTGTGCATATTTAATCATGTCATTGGGGAGTCGTAAACGCTTGCCAATAGCGGGTATCATGCGCGCCCCCATTTCTTCATGATTATGAAAAGTCCAGCCTTTTCCGGGCACAAATTTTTTAGTTTTTGGTTTGGCAATATCATGCACCAGAGCCGTAAAACGCAGATTTAAATTCTGGCTAACTTTTGCCACATTATCCACTACTTTTAATGTGTGGTAAAATACATCTTTGTGATGGTAACCCTCCATCTGTTCCACACCTTTCAGTTGGGCAAGCTCTGGAAAAATCACCGGCAAAACTCCGGTCTCTTCCATTAAAATAAAACCAATGGAGGGCTTCTCAGCGGCCAAAATTTTTAAAAATTCCTCGGTAATCCTTTCCTGAGAAACAATTTTCAAACGGGAAGCCATTTCCTTCATGCCTTCCTTGGTCCTCTCTTCAATTTCGAATTGCAGTTGGGTAGCAAACCGAATAGCCCGCATGATGCGTAAAGGATCATCGTGAAAAGTCAGAAGAGGATCCAGAGGGGTGCGAATAATCCGCTTTTTAAGATCTTCAAGCCCCTGAAATGGGTCAATGAGTTGGCCATAATTTTGTTTATTCAATCCAATAGCCAGGGCATTAATGGTAAAATCGCGCCGGGCCAGGTCTGTGGGTAAGTCGGCAGGTTCTACCTCGGGCTTTCTGGAATCATCTCGATAGCTCTCTTTTCGTGCAGTGACAAATTCCAGTTTATACTCCTGATATTCTACCAGTGCTGTACCAAACTTAGCGTACACCACCACCTTATCAGAGCCTAATTTTCGAGCCACTCTTCGAGCTAACCCGGGTCCGTTCCCCACCACCACAAAATCGATATCTTTGCCATCTTTTTTTAGTAACTTATCGCGAACGTAACCTCCCACAGCATAAACTTCCACATTCATCTCATCACCCACAGAACCGATGACTTTCAGCACGGGATCTAACTCGAAGTTGATTTTTAGGGTTTTAATGTTATTCAAAAGATTTCCAGAATTTTCCGCCATATTTAGCAATTTTTAATTTTTGTTTAATTTGAATTAATATATAAAAAAATATTGCTGTTAAGCAAATAAAAAGATTGCGGTTTCATAATATCTCAGTCACAGTCCGGGGGCATATGTTTCTAAATAGGACCTCTGAACTTACACAGTTTGCAACTGTGTTTAAAATGCTTCAATTCGGGTCCAGATAAAAGGAGAGTAAGGTTAGCTGCTTTAATTTCAAAAGCAGCTAATTAAAACAAAAAGAGTCTATTGTTGAAAATGTAAAAATCCGCTGCCTGAATTTTGTTGGCTATTTAACCTTACTGATAAAGATGCGCCACATATTCCCCGTAACCATTATAGGGTAGTGTTGGAATCCTTTCACCGGTTCCAATAACCCGTTCAGTAGCCTGTGACCAGCGAGGATGTGGGACCCTGGGATTCACATTGGACCAGAAATCATATTCATTGGGAGCTATGGTGTTCCAGAATGTTGGCGGACGCTTACTGACAAATTCAATTCGAACCATCGATTTGATGCTCTTGAAACCATACTTCCATGGCACAATCAGACGTAAAGGCGCTCCATGTTGATTGGGTAATGCATGACCATAGATACCAAATACCAGCAGGGTCAGGTCATTGGCAGCCTCTTCAATGGTAAGCCCCTCAAAATAAGGCCATGGATACCAGGAGTCCTGTCTTTGACCAGGCGCTTCATCGGGGCGATAAAAAGCCACCATTCGCACAAATTTAGCTTTAGAGGTAGGCTGAACAGCATCCATAAGTTTTTTAAATGGATAACCGGTCCAGGGTACCACCATGGACCAGGCTTCTACACAACGGAAGCGATAAACTCGTTCTTCCAGAGGCGCCAATTTAAGTAAGTCCTCGACATCGAAAGTGCGTTTTTTATGTACATGCCCTTTAACTTCAATCTTCCAGGGATGAGTATGAAATTTTTCTGCAAGTCGCCACACGTAGTCTTTTTTAGTAGTAAATTCATAAAAATTATTATAAGAAGCCGCAACTTCTTCTCGGGTAATCGGGCGGTTGACTATGAACTTGTCGTTGCGGGGTGCTGGAAATGGTGGGGCAGGTGCAGGAATGGTGCGACGCACATCATCACGACCCAGTACTTCAGCAGAGATTGGATTTAACAAACCCTGCATCAGACCCCACATACCCAGCCCTGAAAAGCCCAGTTTTTTTATGAATTCACGACGATTTATATAAACCGATTCAGGGGTGACACAATTTTCGGGAATCTCCCACCGTTTTGGAATTTTTATAAGCATCTCCTTCTCCTGTTAATTATATTGAAGATTAAACATAATTTTTGATTAATGCATTCCTGCCAATGCAAAGATATTCGGACTACTTAAAATAGAAATCAGGTGTTCCATATTGATTTGATCATTTTCTATTTTACCCTGGGATATTCAAATTGCATGGCTTTTTCTGTTACGACCTTTTCAATTACCAGTTCCAGTAAATGAGTTCTTTTTTCCTGTAAAAAATGGATGCCCATATCCGGCCAGTGTAAATCTACATATTGTGAAGCTCGATATATCGCATTGCCCACTTTGTTTTTTTCTATCTGAAATCCAAATTTTTGGAGGGAAGCAAGGTTTTTGTACTGGATATAAAAACAATCGATTTCCTTATTTTCAGCATGATGAGCTATCTTTATAGCTTTTCTGGAATCCGCGTCGCCCAGGTAAAAATGAGGAATAAAATCTTCGTAAGGATTACCCAGTTGATCTACAACCCGCAGGTTTAACATGGTGTAATTAAGCTTTTTAGGTAGAGAGGTTAAATCCGTAGGCCGGGGTAAGGGCCTATCAGTTAAAATGTCACAGATAAGTTTGAAAACCGGGTCTTTATTCGAACGAATAGCTCCCAGCAATCCATGTGTGTCTCCAAAATGACTGCGATCAAGAAAAGCATAAATGGGTATGTCGTTGATTTCATATATGGTGCTCTGATCCATTTTCTGATGTACTTCAAGACGGGTAGCGCGCATATTCAAATTAGCTGCACAAAAGCGAATGGTGTTGTCCGACCCTTCTTCTTCAAATGCGGGGACGTTAATACCCAGCATTTCATCAAATTTTTCTAAAAAACCGGGGAAAACCAGGTCGTTTTTTGCCCCGAGAATTTGATATATTTTTAACCCCGGCATGTTCTTATGTCTCTGGGTGCGTAGCCATTCCCAGTTGAGTTCCCAAGTATAGTGTGAGCCTAATTGGAGGGCATCCAGTATTTTATTCCCCCAATCCCATGGAAGTTTTTTACCCCAACCAGCCAGCCTGGACCCATTATTGGCCGGGGCTACCATGATGAAGTTACGAATCGGGGAACGATCGGTGGGTTTGAAAAAATGGGTCAACCAGCTTCGCACTACCAGAACTCCCGTACTGTGTACAATCACATCGAACGGTTGATGAATGCCTTTGTCTCGAACAGCGCGATTTAAGGCTAAAGCATAATCATCAATGCCCAGGGCATCATCACTGGCGGTATAATGACCAAGATGTATATGTTCTAATTTAAAATCCTCTTTGAGCAATAACTCTGGCAATTTCCCATAAGATTCCAGATCGCCGGCCCAACCATGCAGAAAGATCACGGGGATATGTGACAAGACAACCTCCCTGTTTTCAGGTTAAAGAATTATTTTCAATAATATAATAAATAAATTAAGGTGCAAGAGAAAAAAATAATAAACCACAGTAATACCGAATTGACTCACAAAAAATGTTACACGGGTGATTTGCAAAAGTAATCATTGGTCACAAGAAGCCACAAACGGGAACATGTGTGTTACTCCTCCTCCCAGTAATATTCTAATTCTACTCCCAGCCCGTCGGCGAGACGATTGACAAAATTGTAGTAACCGGTAATCTGATTGATGTCGAGGATGGCGGTATCGCTGAATCCCACCTCACGTAACTTTTGTACATCTTCCGGGACCATTTCCCAGGGAGTAAGTGTGAGCTTTACCGCATAATCTAACATGGCTCTATCGGCCGGGGGGAGTTCTGCCTGGCGATAGTCCTTTTTAAGTTGTTCAACCAGGTGTTCGTTCCTGGTCAACCGACGGAGGCCCGCTCCGTGATGGGTCATTCAGTAATGACACCGATTGGTTGCGGAAACCACCACAGCAATCATCTCTCGTTGAATACGACTCAACTCGGATTTGCCAAACATTAAGGTCCGATACAACTGGTAATGTCCCTCCAGGGAGGGAGGGTTCAGGCTGTGGATTTTGAGGATATTATCCACCACACCCTGTGGGGTCATGTGTTTTTCATATAATTTTTTCAGCGATCCGTGTGCTTGCTTTTCTGAAATGATTTGAATCCAGGCCATGGTTACCTCTTATTTTGGTTATAGTTATATTACAAATCTTTTTTCACCGCCTCTCAGCTTATTGGAAATCAGCAAAATGGCTGCAATAAGGATGATCAAAAATACGCTGTAAGCAGCAGCCGAACCCAGATTAAAAATACGGAGTTGTGAAATTATCTCCACTGAGATGGGCCGGTTATCATAGGTGTAGAGTAAAATGGATGAAACAAATTCGCCAAGCGCCAGCACAAAAGTTAACAGGGTTCCGGAAATAACACCGGGTGCTATCAAAGGCAATACAACCCGTCGAAATGTGAGCCACCAGGGTGCCCCCAGATTACGAGCAGCTTCCTCCAGGGAGGGATCAAATTGCTCAAGAGCTGCATAGGTAGATCGAAATATCAAGGGTAAATTGCGAATGAAATAGGCCAGCGGTAAAATCCAGAATGTACCAACCAGAATCTGGCCAAAGGTAAAAGGTGTGGGGCGATTGAACGAAATAATGAGTCCGATGGCCACCACTGTGCCCGGAATAGCCCAGGGGAGCATGGTCATGAATTCAGTAATTTTCCATCCCTGGAATTTTTTTCTGGCCAGCAGGTAAGCTACCAAAACACCAAAAAATAAATTACCACCTGTAGAAAGACTTGCCATTTTTACACTATTCAATACTGGTTCCACCACCCGTGGATCACGAAAGAGATTCAGATAATTCTCAAAAGTATAAACAGGGGGTAGAGTTTGCCAGGTCCAGGTGCCATTTTTTACAAAAGAAATTAAAACGACCGTTAGGTGTGGCAAAATCAAGGCAATGACACAAAACATTCCCAAAGTACCTATTAAAACACGCCCCCAGCCCCGGCTAACGGGTCGGGGTGTAATGCGAACGCCCTTACCAGTCCCAACATACTGACGACGTTCAGAATATTTGCGCAATAACACTAAAAATAAAATAGAAATAACCGCCAGTACCACCGATTGAGTGATGGCTAACTCCATTTCCCCGTTGAGTTTGCTGTTATAGATTTCAAGACTTAATATGCGAAAGCCACCGGCAAAAATAAACGGAGCACTGAAGGAGGCCATGGAAGTCATGAAAACCAGCAATGCGGCGCCGCCCAGGGCTGGGGTGAGTAAGGGCAACCTGATTTTGCGCCAGATCATCCAGTTGGAAGCACCAAGATTTTTCGCTGCCTCAATGACCGAGACATCCATTTCCTGAAAAGCTGTGTTCGCAAATAAATAAAAATAAACATACATAGAATACGTATGAACCACCACAATCGCACTGACTCCCTCAATATGAAATGGTACCGACTTCAATCCCAGAAGAGCCTGAATGCTACGGGGTAAAATGCCACTTTCACCAAACAAAAATAGAAAGGCCAGAACACCCACCAGCGGCGGCATAACGACCGGGAGTATGGCAATGGCTGAAAAGAAACGCCTTCCTGGAAAATCATAATGTGTGAATAAATATGCAAGTGGTACCCCTACCAGAGCCGAGAATAGTACACTTAAAAGGGAAATAAAAATACTTCCCCACAACGCATTTAAATTAGCCGGATGTTTGAAATCAAAAAATTCTAAATAGTGCGATAAAGTAAACCCTCCGTCTTGCTGAAAACTTTGGAGGAGTAATTCTAAATTGGGGAAAAGGACAAAAGCCACCAGTACATAAAAAATCGGGAGGAAAACACTGAGATTTTTAAGTTGTTTACTAAAAACCGGCTTCGCTAAGTTCATTATTATTTTAATGAATACAGATATTCGGCGATTTTTTCAAGATCGTCTTCTGGTAGATTACTAAATTTAGGCATGACGGACTCCGGGGCAAATTGTTGAGGATTTTTTAAGTTAGCAATGAACCATGCTTTATCATGTTTACGACCTATATGCGTCAAGTCTGGTCCCACATCCTTGCCAAAACCTGCGATGGAATGACATTTTAAACATTTGTTTTGATAAACCAGATAAGCCCCCCGTAATATCTTTTTGGGAAGGGAATCAATGAAGTGTCTTTTCTTCGCCCCTATTTGAAATAAATATTCTTTTAGAGCTAAGATTTCTTCTTTTAATACTCTTTTTTGTTTTCTTCGGGACTTTTCCATTCTTAACACTATTTTTGATTCTTTTTGAACATGGCCTGCAAACCAGGATTCTTCCCGTATGGAATTCAGCGGAGTACGCTTTCCTTTCGGCTTGTCTTTAAGCGTATGGCATTGGTCACACTTTTTCAATTTGAATAAGGTCTTACCGGCAATCTGGGGTACGGTAAATTCATTTATGTTATATTTCTTATTTCCGTCATCCTGAACTTTGGTAAAATATAAAAAGACCAGGCCACCCAGAAAAGCAACAAGAGTTTTCGTTTTCACTTGATTACTCCTTAATTTTTCTGCGCACCATTACGAATCCACTCTTTTATTTCATTAATCTGACTCTCACTCAAAAAGGGACCACCCAGTGGCATACGCGACCCTGAAATTCCAGGTCGACCTTCTAACTTTTGAATTAAATAGCTGTTATCCGGATCGTTGGGTTTGACACGTAAAATTTCCGGTTTTTCCGTTGAAGGAACGTTGACTAAAACATTAAACGACTCATCACGATTTCGCAGTGGCATGGGACCGGCTCCACCAGGTACATGACATCCAGGAATAGCACAGCGCGGTGAAAATATCTGCGATTGGATACGCGATAAAGTGGCCTCCATGGTGCCACCGCCGTTACCAGATTCCAGGGGCTGTTCATTGCTACAGGCAATCGCAATTAATAAGCTCATTAACAAAATATAAAATTTAATGTTTAAAATCTTTAATGCACTCATACGACTCCTCCTTATATTATAAATAGGGTTACACAAAACCAAGAATCTGTTAATAATATTTAACTTACAAAATTGCTTTTTGCCCGGTTTTCCTCCTGCTCTGTAACTCATTATTTTAGGCCTGAATAAACCCATCAGAGGCCCTCTTTCTCCATAAAGCCCCTTTCACTTTTCCAAAAGAGAAGGGGGTTGGGGGATGAGTTTGAGTTTTTTCACTCTTTCCCACGTTGAACCTGGAAATACCATTGCTGAAGAAGTTCAACTTAACTTCTCCGAAGCCCAGCTTCTCAACAATGGCGTCCCAAAATAAAATTTTGGGACGAGAGGTAAGCTAGTCCGAAGGCGTCCTCGCCGAGAACGAACAGATACTATCTTATTACAGTGAGCTCGACGAGACGCCTTCACGCTAGACTCTTTACACAGTTTCCTCAACTATTTATATAACCTGCAAATTCTTCAAACTCACCCCCCTAAATCCCCCTCTCTTGAGCCAAGAGAGGGGGACTTTAATTAAATGCAAA